>JBCCBI010000413.1:0-5050 GCA_039034155.1 Deinococcota bacterium
ATTGCTAACGCTAATCGAGCGCTCTCTCCAGCAGACAGGGTGTGAACGGGTTGATGCCCCACTAGGCCAAACTTACTCAAGTGAACCTCGAGCCGCTGCCCTACCGTATAACCACCTGCCTGCTCGAACTGGTCACGCAATGCGGTATAGCTCTCAAGTGCTTGCTCAAGGTGAGGGTCGCCTGCAACTAACTCACTAAGGTGACGTTCTGCATCTCGCAGACGTGCCTCGAGGGCGTCAACCTCAGCTAAAGCCGTCTGGGCAAGATCATTAACCGTGACAAGGTGAGGTTCTACATTAGTCCCAGCCAGCTGATGCCGCTTGCAGTAGCGCTGTAGATTAACGTCGAGGTTAGGTAAGCTTGCCAAACTTAAACCCGGTGCCCACCAAACACGCCCTTCAGAAGCATCTAATTTACCCAAGGCCAGCATTTGCAATGTGCTTTTGCCAGCACCATTAGCACCAACAAGCCCCCACCGCTCACCACTGCGCAAAGTCAGTTGCACACTATCCAACACGACACGCCCACCACGGCTTAGGTGAACATCTTCAAGGATGATGAGTTCAAGAGCAGGTGATGTCATAGCAAGTTGTGCACCAAGATATTAGTTGACTTTAGGTAACGAAATCGATATTTGATGCCATCATCTTCATTATTGAGTGCTTTCTAATATGAAGCTACGTGACTCCAGCACGTCAGTTAATTGCTACAACCTGACACATGAGCTTGAAGACACAAGACGTTCACAGCCTACCAACCCCAAGTACCAGGTCCCCCTTTGAATGGCCCCACAATATTCTTGGTAATCCAACCCCCATAAAAGTCACCTTCTTGTGTTTGAACTTGCTCACCGTCTACAAAACACGCATCTACCCTGGACGGATAAAACGCCAAGTGGTCGCGAATCGACTCAAAGCCTGCTCGTGGCGCACTATACGCCCAAGCGACATTGTGGCTCTGCTGACCGTTAAGCTCGAGGCTATAATAGTGTGCACTCCCCTTAAATTCACACACAGTTGTGCGACGTTCCATGGTTAGCACATCTTGGCGAATGTCTTCCGGGGGAATGTAATAACTTGGCGGATGGCTTGTCTCCAGCACACGCTTAGCGTTGGTGGTATCAACAATAGTTTCACCGTTGAACACTATGGTGATGCGTTTAGAGACTGGCTCAACCCGTGGCGGGCGCGGGTAATCCCAGACAGATTCTTGACCAGCTTTAGGTGCAATACGCTTCATAGAGATAGTCTACGTGTTTACACGTCTACTTACCGTGCGTGACGCCATCATCGTGAATGAAACCGGATAGTAAGCAACGCTCTCAAATGCTTTGAACACACTCTATGGAAAGAATTTTAGGATGAGCTTATGCGCACAATCTGTTTTTTATCAAAACGTTCATAGTAAGCGCTACATATCACAATGAGACGCTTACTATACCTAGTTAAGCTTAGTTTTGTCTGAAATTTTCAGGGTGTGTTGTGGCTACGGGGACGTGTTGAAATCTGCTGGCAATGCAGCAACAAAGGTCGTATCCGGAGTTGCCTCTGGAAACGGTAGCTGCATTGGTTGTCCTTGAGGACGAGCTGTAAACTGCGGACGTAGCTCGAACCCTTCGGGTAACTCACTCTTCACAACGTCAAACCGTTGGCCATTACGGCCATAGCGAACAAGTTCAAGTTCTACCTGACGCACGCCCCAGTCACGTGCTTGACTAAGCCGTGGGAACCACACGTCAATTTGGTTTTCTTTGCGCTGATGCAACGTATCTTCAACAATAAACAAGTCTTGGTCATCTAAAAAGTCTTGGTGTTTACCTAAACCTCGACCATTGTAGTAATTTCCTAAATCTTTAAGGCGCACCAGTGAGCCGTAAGGGATATCCTCAGCTAAAAGGTCCCTGCTTACAGCAATAATGCCCACACCTGTGGTGGCACCTGTGGCGGTTATAAAGGGTGTGCTATCGGTTTGTGCAGCGAGTGAATTGTAGCCTGTAGCGCGCACAGTGTATGCTCTGCGCTCCTCTAAGTAGGGGCCGTAGGCCTCAGCTGAGGCTAGGCTCGAGCGCACTTTACGCGGAATATCACGAACAACGACCTGAGGTGAAATTGTTAGTACTACCTCTGGTCCACGGTTATACCTTGATACAGTCAGGTCTACCAAAGACGCCAATTGCGGCGAGCTTGGCACAGGTACATCCGTAGGTTTCATGAAGGCTGTTATCAGCGCGCTAAGCGTCAAACCAATCACACACAGCTTGATGCTAACGTGTTTGGACACCTTCTCCTCCCAAGGCAGGCAGAGTAACACATTTCACACCAGCCACTGACTCGCAGGCTACAAATCCACTCATAATCTCTCATTTTACGAACTGGCGTTAAAATTATTTATTTTTAATCGTTTCAGTGAATGCTTATACAGGTGCTTGTTCGAGGGTTCACAGCTAGCATCATCTTGTGCTAGACTACAAATGGTGATTTTTGACTTTGTGCTTACTAAATTAAGTTTTTAAGCTTAATCACCTTTGATTTGTAAGTATTTACGCCATCCACCTCATTATTGACATTATTGACAAATTTGTGTCTAGGGTATTACTACTCATCATTTAAGTGTAGATCTTAGGGAGGCTTCATGTCCAACGCATCACTTGCTGAACGCCGTACGCAGGCTGTGGCACCTGCTGCTTACTCAATTCATCCGTTTTACCCACAACGTGCCCAAGGATCGTACATTTGGGATGCCGACGGCAACAAGTACCTCGACTGGAGCGTGGGTATTGCGGTGATGAACATTGGTCATTCGCACCCGCACGTGATTGATGCCGTCAAGCGCCAAGCGGAAAGTTTTCAGCACCTTTGCTTTGCCGTAGGCATGCACGAAAGTTACATTGCACTGGCTGAAAAACTCAATAGTATCGCCCCAGGTCCTAACCCCAAAAAGACTTTCCTCATTAACTCCGGAGCTGAGGCTGTCGAGAACGCCGTTAAGGTTGCGCGGGTTTACACCAGCAGGCAGGGCATCATCACCTTTACACACGCGTTTCACGGGCGCACCCACATGGCGCTATCTCTAACAGGCAAAGCCAATCCCTACAAAGAAGGCTTTGCACCCAGAGCCGCTGAAATTTACCGCCTCAACTACCCGTACTGCTACCGCTGCCCCTACACAGGCTCGCAAGATACAGGGCTGCAAGGTGGGCAGTGCTGCCAGCACGATCTAGCACAAATTCGTGACCACGTTAAAACCACCATCGGTGAAGGTGAAGTGGCTGCGTTTGTGATTGAACCCGTTGCGGGTGAAGGCGGCTTTATTCCTGCGCCACCTGAATTTTTACGCGCACTCAGAACTTACTGTGATGAAATTGGCGCACTTTGGATCGACGACGAAGTGCAAGCTGGTATCGGCCGCACAGGCGCGTGGTGGACAGTTGACCACTACGACCTCGAGCCAGATTTGGTGTGTAGTGCCAAAGCGCTTTCATCTGGCTTCCCGCTATCTGCCGTGATTGGCAAAGCAAGCATTATGGATGAAATTCGCGGCGGGCAACTTGGCTCAACCTTTGGCGGCAATCCCACGGCTTGTGCTGCTGCCCTAGCAACACTCGAGGTCATTGAGCAAGATAGCCTCTTACAACGTGCTCAGGTTATTGGCGACACTATGAAAGCGCGCCTCCTAGACTTACAGCGCGAACTCCCTCAGATTGGGGATGTGCGCGGGTTAGGTGCCATGATCGGCATTGAACTTGTTGACGACCCTGTTACCAAAACACCTCACAAACATGCCCAAGCTGCCATTGTCAACCATGCCCGGGACAACGGTCTAGTGCTCCTACCCACGGGCACGTACAGCAATGTGATTCGTTTGTTACCCCCCATCAACATGACCGACGCTGAGCTAGACGAAGGCATGACAAAGCTCGAGGCTGCCATTCGCCACGCGCTTGCACCGGTTGCTGTTGCTGCCGATTAGTTACCTAATATCATCTTTTATAAACTATCAGCATTAGGTGCCTAAGGGCATCAACACTCTGATATCAAAGCCTCACGACAACTCGTGGGGCTTTTTCTGTAGCTACCGACCCTTGTAGCAAATCAAACAACAATGTCATGGTCTATTTCACCACCGGGTACACGCTCACTACGCAGTACTTCGTGAACCATGCATGTTTTACACGGCATGTTGGCTGTATAAAAAGCATTCTAGGTATTACGTGCCATTTGACTTGACACGTGATCTACATATTTGATAGGTTTGGAATGAACACTCACTCCAAAGTACCTCTTCCCTGAATATGACTAGACTTCAAAACAAACGCAATGCCATCCTTAAAGCCACCTTGGAACTTTTGATTGAATACGACCTGCAATCAACATCAATGACACGTATCGCCACACACGCCAACGTAGGGATGGGGACAATCTATAACTACTTTGAAAGTAAAGAAGCTTTAGTCAGTACGCTTTTTAATGAGATACATCATGCGATGATTACAACAATGTTTACTAACTATCCTGAACAGGCTGGCATTCAGGAAAGGTTTTTCCACGTATGGCGCCTTAAATGCAAATATTTCATTGAACACCCTCAAGAATTCATCTTTGTAGAACGCTTCACCGCCTCACCTTACGTTAAGCCAAATATCGATAAAACATTACTGAATACCCTAGCTCAGCTAGACATTATGTTTGAAGATGCCAAACAACAAGGGTTACTTAAACAGTTACCCAAATCTTTTTTTATCCCCATTGTCAACGGTTCCCTAGGGGCTCTCATTCGAAGCCATGTGATGGGAACCATCGTTTTAGATGAGGACGCAATCGAACTAGCTATCCATGCATGTTGGGATGCCGTTAAGTCATAATTTTTTTGACACCAAATTGGAGTGAACACTCACTCCAATTGAATAGAGAGGCAAAAAATGACCGAAAAGATAGTCAACATATTTAATAACTTAGGAAAATGGTGGTATTGGATTATCACCTTTGTACTTTTTATAGGGATACAACGACTTATCCTTACATATGTCGATCAGCTTGAAGAACTCACATC
>JBCCBI010000414.1:0-5040 GCA_039034155.1 Deinococcota bacterium
CAAGCGTCTTGCCCACCAGCTCGAAACAACTGTCTATCAACTCAAGCAAGGACTGCTTGATGACTACATGAGCCAGCAACTTAAACAACCTTCCTATCCCATGAGGTTGTGTGCGTAAGTCCTAATAGATAAACTTTTGACGGCACTTCTCACACTGTCCAATACCCCACCCCTTGATGTGATGCCTGTGGTCTGTACAACGTCCCCCTGCAGATACATTGTAGAATTTCACTTAGTAGATCTTCAGCCATCTAGCATCTTACAAGCCGTGGTTGTCGTATATGAGTTGTTACGCTTAAATTGCTATAGGTGTAATGCTCTTATCGCTTCAAATCTAACAGAGTATCTACAAGTAAGTAGCTACATCCAGCTTACAAAGCCTAGTGGCTAATACACGCAATATATACCGTACACGGAGGGGTTGCCTTGGCATGGTTAAGTAGTTTGCGCCTCTTTGATTTATTAGACATTTTGATCATATCGGCACTTTTTTACCAGCTTTACATGCTACTCAATGGCTCGAGAGCATGGAATGTTTTTCGCGGTCTAGCTGCCCTAGCTGGGGTATGGTTTATGGCAAGTCAACTTGACTTATCTGCCACAGCTTGGATTTTTGACCGGGCGGCACCCGTTGGGTTTATTGCGCTAGTCGTTATTTTTCAACCGGAACTACGGGCAGTGCTCGAGCGGGTTGGTCAAGGCCGTGTTAACCGAGCCGGTAGCCAAGACCCGTTACAAGAAGTTATGAGCGCCGTGCGCGATCTAGCCGCCAAACATACAGGTGCACTTATTGCCATTGAACGGCAAACCCCGCTGGATGACTACGGCAGTGTCGGTACCCCATTAGGATCTACGGTCAGTGCTGCACTTTTACAAACCATCTTTGACTCTAAGGGGCCCCTGCACGACGGCGGCGTCATCATTAAAGGCGATGTTGTCACCTACGCGGGTGCTATTTTTCCGCTAACTAACGCCGACGAAGGGTGGTCCATTAAACACGGTACGCGTCACCGGGCGGCAGTTGGCCTCTCTGAAGTGTCAGATGCACTAGTGCTTATTGTCAGTGAAGAGCGTGGCACTGTGAGCGTGGCCCAAGCTGGTGAATTGCGCAGTGACATTGCACCTTCAGATGTGCTCAGGGCATTGCGTGCAGTTTATACCGTATGAGGTTTATGCTGAAAGATACTATGTGAGGTCTGCGCCAAGTGACTAGCAATCTGCAGCAGGTTTTAACCCTGTCTATCTCGGTTGTAGGTTCATCTAACATCGTTCTGTCTGACGTCGTTTTGTCTAGCGCTGTTTTAGCTAATGTCACGTGTCTAACTTCTAATGCAAGTTGGACACGTCGCGATAAACTAACTAGGTATATGACTTGTCTTAAACCTGCCAACACCTACATTTGGCTACTTAAAAACAGATCTTTTACACGTGTACAATCAACTAGCTATCTTGCATGCATAAAAAGTTTATTGTGCACTGATGCATGCCATACTTTTGAGGTTTATGTTTAGATGCGTCAACGTTTTAACGTCAGTCTACGTCATCTCTGGCTGCGCCTCTTGCGCCATTGGCCGCAAAAACTTACTGCAGTTATCATTGCTGTGTTTTTGTGGTTGTTTGTCACAACTGAGCAAATTACCACCAGTCAGCGCAGCTTTTTGGTGCCGCTCACCATCATTGGCCTCACTAACAATCAACTGGCAACAGGCGTACCCGAAGTTGTTGAGGTAGGTGTTTCTGGCGAAAGTAACCGCATTGACGCACTGCGCGCTGAAAACATCGAAGCCATTTTAGACTTATCTAACGTTAGCAGTGATTTTGCGCGTCCTGTACGTGTATCCCCACCACAAGGTATCACCTTACTACGGCGCAATCCCTCTGAGGTCATTGGCACTATAGAAACGCGCACGCAGCGTACCATCGCTATAACACCTGCGTTTTTGCGAACTAGTCCACAAGAAGAGGTGGCAGACGCTGATTTCAACACGGTAGCACCTCCATCTGACACCTCAGACGCAGCAGCCACACCCACCGATGATGCCACAAACAGTGCATCAGTAGATATAGCGTCCGCTGATGTAAACGATGACATGCTCGCCTCGAGCCCTCTATTTCACAATCTGCAGTACCAAATTGTCAGTGAGCCTACAGCAGTTACAGTTATTGGGCGCAGCCAGCTTGTTGACAGCGTTGTTCAGGTGGTTGCCCCAGTTAACCTCGAGCAACATGTTGGCGTAGGTGAACCTGTAGAGGCATCTGCAGACGAGGCCGCTAGTGACACACCTGTCATTACCCCGCTACCAGATATTGCTCCGTTTGAGGTGCGCCTTTACGCCAGCGATATTGCTGGTAATCCCGTGAGTGGCATTGTGCTCGAGCCTGAACGTGTAACTGTACGCTTAACAGCCAGCTACATTCTGCATACCAAAAGGTTGCCGCTCGAGGTAATCTTGCCCAACCTCAGTGATTTTGTGGTGGAAAGCCGCCAACTAAGTCAAACCAATGTGCTTGTGGCTGGACGTTATGACGCGTTGCAGGCGCTCGAGCGCGTGGTTGCCAGTGCCAACATGAGCGAGCAACCACCCCGCGAAAGGAACCTGAGTATGGCTGTGTCCTTGCAGCTTCCAGATGGCATCATGGCGCTCGAGACGCCTATCCTTAACCTACGCTTAAGCCGCATCCGCGACTTTCCGTTCACGCCCAATCAATAACTATCTAGTCAATAAAGCAGCACGCGCACAGACACACACCTAAACGCTATAATGTGATGTTTGAACGTCACGTGATGATGTTAATGTTATTAGCCACATCACGCGCCGTCGTGATAGGCATCTTTGTGATAGGCATTGTTGTAAGACGCGTCGTCGTGATGTTTCAACGCCAACTTGTCTATCTGAGCACGTCGCGTGATGGTATCACCACAAGCTACTTGTTGATGCTGCTTTTAAAAGCACATCAACCCCTGCCAACGCCTGACGTAACATCGCCTGATTAATGTGTCAATCGTTAACATGTTAATGTTCACAACGTTACGCAACCTGCGCGTCTAAAACCTGCGCCTTTACACCTACGCGTCTACAACTTGCGCAGTTACCTCGAGGAGATTCATGATCTACCCTATTCGCTACTACGGCGATCCTGTGTTGAAACGCAAAGCTGCGCCCGTTACAGACTTTGACGGCGCTCTCAGACAACTTGCTACCGACATGATTGAAACCATGTACGATGCTAACGGCGTGGGCCTCGCCGCACCGCAAATTGGCATCAACAAACGCATGTTTATTGCCCTCGAATTAGCTGAGCAAGACAGTGATGATGGCGACCCCGAAGCAGACGCTGACGACGCTGATCCAGCAGATGAGCTTACCCAAGACGAAAAGAAAGCGCGCTGGAATGTCCTTAACGAGCATGTCATCGTGAACCCAACTATCACCAGGCGAGAGGGTGACCAATACGGACAAGACGGCTGCCTCAGTTTGCCGGGACTCTTTGTAGATGACATGAAACGTGATGACAGCATCACTATGAGCTACCAGGATGTCGACGGCAACGCCCACACGCTCACCGCCTCCGGGCATTTTTCACATGTGCTCCAGCATGAATACGACCACCTCGAGGGCATCCTCTTTTTTGAACACTTACCCGCTGCCGAGCAGCGTGCGTTCAAAGAAACTCACCGTCAAGCACTGGCTGAGATGCAACGTCATTCCAAAGCTTTTTTGCGTGAACTCAAAGAAGCTGCCCGCAGTTGAGTTACGGACGTCGTTGAGTTATGGAAGTTGTTGAGTTATGAGAGTTGCTTTATTTGGCTCCCCTGCGTTTGCGGTACCAAGTCTCGAGCATCTGCACCATCAGCACGAGATTGTCTTGGTTGTCACCCAACCCGACAAAAAAGCAGGGCGCGGGCTAACGGTCACCAGTCCAGCGACGGCGCAGCGTGCCAGAGAACTGGGCTTACGGCTCGAGCAACCCGCCCGTCTCAAAACAAACGAAGATTTCGCAAACTTGCTAGCCTCGCTCGAGGTCGATGTCGCCGTCACCGCCGCCTACGGCAAAATCCTCCCCAAAACTTTGTTAGATATTCCCAATCACGGGTTTTTGAACGTGCACGGCTCACTTCTGCCCAAATATCGTGGCGCTGCGCCGATTCAGTGGGCACTGATTAATGGCGATGCTGAAACGGGTATCACGATTATGCAGACAGATGTTGGCATGGATACCGGGGACATTCGCTTGGTGCAGCGCGTGGCTATTGGGCAAGATGATGACGCAAGCAGTTTATTTGTGCGTCTAGCTGAGGTTGGTGCTGAGGCGATTTTGAACGCGCTGGACTTGCTCGAGGCAGACAATCTCCCCTGCACACCCCAAGATGATAGCCTCGCCAGCCACGCGCGGATGCTTACCAAGGATGATGGGCAAATTATCTGGGAAAGCTCAGCAACCTCTATTTGGAACCGCTATCGAGGGGTATCGGTGTGGCCTAAAAGTTGGACCTTGTGGCAGGGTAAGCAACTTAAAGTACCTGCGCTCGAGCTAGGCTCAAAAACCTCCACCCAAGTACCTGGAGAGATTGTTGATGTGAATGCCGAGGGTATTACTGTCAGTACAGGTGAAGGCACCATCTTCTTAACCAAGGTGCAACCCAGCGGCAAAGCAGCCATGCCTGCTAAAGATTTTGCCAATGGCTATCAGGTGAAGGTGGGTGCGCGCTTTGGATAACCCTGAAGCTAATAATTCTGTATCTAATAGCTCTACATTTAGTAACTACACGCCTAAAGTTGCCATTGTGGGCCGGCCAAATGTAGGTAAGTCCAGCCTCTTTAATCGTCTGGTAGGCAGGCGTGAAGCCATTGTGGCGGATCAGCCGGGCGTTACCAGAGATGTAAAAACGGCCACCGTCGAGCACGACGAGCGGCGCTTTGAACTGCTGGATACCGGCGGCTTGTGGTCAGGTGACAGTTGGGAAAAAGCCATTAAACAACGGGTGGATGCGGCCATTCACGACACCGACCTCATCTTGTTTTGTGTGGACGGGCGGGA
>JBCCBI010000415.1:0-5034 GCA_039034155.1 Deinococcota bacterium
ACTTTTGAACGTCAAAAAAGATGCGGTAGTTACCCACGCGCTTCCTGTAACCGTATTGGTGGTCAGTTAGTGCTTTGACGTTTGAAACGTTTGGGTAGTTTCTGAGTTCACGAATAGCGGCATTAACTTTGCGATAGTCTTGGGCGTTTTTCTTCTCAATCTTCTTGAGTTGACGTGCTGCCTTAGTGGTTATATTTATCCCGAACATGGTTATATTATAGCCCTTTAGGGTTATATTGTCAACTCTTTTATAACCTATTTTAGTTATAGCCGCTGGCATCTGCTAGCGGCTTTTTGCTTGCGTCGCCTAGCGCCGCCCTAGTACACCGGGCCTGCTCCCTACGGGTATCAGGCAACCTCATGGATGATGTTTTTGAGCTGCAGGGGACGTTATCCCTAGACGGTTCAGATTTTCGCAGGTCACTACAAAATGCTGAGCGGCAGGCCGAGACGTCATCTGGGCGTATTGGTGGTGCGTTTGCTCGAGTCAATGACGTTCTATCCGTTGCTGCTGGCAACTTGCTGGCTCGAGGCTTTGAAGCTTCCATCACAGGCATTAACAACGCTACAACAGCTGTCATTGACTTTGAGTCCGGGTT
This sequence comes from Deinococcota bacterium, assembly GCA_039034155.1. Lineage (GTDB taxonomy): Bacteria > Deinococcota > Deinococci > Deinococcales > Trueperaceae > JBCCBI01. Next base: position 600 of record JBCCBI010000415.1, read on the forward strand.
TCGTGAAGTCACAACGCTTTTTAATGACCTACCTGCTGACGCACCATTCTTTGACCAGCTAGAAGACGACTTAGTTAACTTCCAAACTGAATTTGGTGTTTTGTCTGGTGAATCTATCCCCGCGCTTTATCAGTCCATCAGCGCAGGCGTACCACCAGACAATGTAATTAGCTTCCTCGAGCAAGCCGCACAATCTGCTCAAGCGGGTGCTACTAACATCACTACGGCTGTTGACGGTATTTCTAGTGTCGTCAATGCCTATGGTGCCGATGTAATCAGTGCAACAGAGGTTAGTGATTTACTTTTTGCGGCTGTACAAGGTGGCAAAACTGACTTTGCACAGTTATCTGCCAACATGTCAACGGTTACAGGTGCTGCGAATAGTGCCGGTATTGCTTTTGACAACGTTACTGCCGCACTTGCAACCATCACCAGCACAGGCACAACAACCAATGTAGCTGCAACGCAATTACGTTCACTCATCAATGAACTTGCGGACAGTGGTTCAAACGTATCTGAAGTATTTCAAAACTTGGATGCAGGCGCCCTTAAACCTGCGGGTGAGTCGTTTACAGACTTTATCGCACGTGGTGGTGACTTAAATGAAGCGCTAGCACTGCTTAGCGGTGCTGCAGACGCTAGTGGCATTGCCATTGGTGAGCTGTTCGGCTCTGTAGAAGCGTCTCAGGCTGCTTTTGTTTTAGGCGTATCTGGTGCCACCAAGTTTGGTGAAGAGTTAGACCGGGCTGCCTCGAGCGCGGGTAGTACTGAAGCCGCCTTTGAAAAAATGGGCACTACCACCCGCCAAAGTCTCAATGAAATTAGCGCACTAGGTGAAGCCTTACTACTTGATTTAGGCAACAGCATTCTACCTGCACTAAATCAAGGTTTGAGCGGTGTTGCAGACAGCGCACCAGACATAAGAGAACGCTTACAACCCGCGTTTGACGACCTTGGCACAAGCATTCAAACAGCCACAACCAACACAGGTGATTTTGTAGCAGGATTCTCAGGTGTTGGTGACGTTGAGTCCGAGTTTGCGCGTATTGGTGAAGCCACACGTACGACTCTAGATACCCTCACAGAACTAACAGAAATAACCTTTAGCCCGCTCGCAGATAGTTTAAGCGGTGTCAGCTTTGACGTGTTCTCAGATGGTCAAGCTGCATTTGATGAGTTTGTTGTTGGGCTCGAGAACCTAGATGACCTTAGCTTTGACAACGTTGCGGATTTGTCTAGTGACCTAGTTGCAGACCTAATTGGCGGCTTCAGTGACGGCCTACAAGATTTAACCGCTGCTGGTGGCGATTTACTAGATGGCGTTGTAGATGGTGTACGCGATAACGCACCCGCAATGATAGATGCCGCTGGCACCATCACGCAATCATTGTTAACCGCTGTACAAGAGCAAGGGTTTAGTTTGGTTGAGGCCGGTGCGCCCTTAGTCGCCAACATAGGCGCTGGCATCGTTGAAAACCTACCTGGGGTGCTCGAGCAAGGCAGAAATATTGTTGGCAGCCTACTCAGTGGGTTTAACGACAACCTACCTGCATTAGCAGAAGCGGGTGGGCAAGCCATCGGTGAGCTTGTTGGCTCATTGGTTGCTAACGCCCCTGCAATAGCTGCTGAAGGCTTTCAGCTTATTGGTGTACTTGTACGTGGCATCCTAGAAGCTCTGCCCACCATCATTGAAGCTGGCGTCAGTGTTATGGGCGGGCTGATTCAAGGTGTTTCTAACAGCTTCCCTGAATGGTTATCCAACGCTAAGCAATTGCCGGGCGTGTTTGCATCTGAGATTGGCAATAACCTAGGTGCTTTATTAAATGCTGGTGCGCAAATTGTTCAAGAGATACTGGCAGGCTTGGCTGGTCTAGGAGCACAACTTGCGATCGCAGGGCGTGAGGCTATTGATGAGCTAATTAACGCCTCAATAGAGCAGATACAGCAAAAAGCTGGTGTTGTTGGCCGTGCAATTGAAGACATATTTACAGGTGGCAATGCTAGTGAAGCACGCCGCATCGCAGAAATTGCTGGTGGCGAGACTATTGACGCCTATGTTGATGGGGTTGTTAGTGCTGATACATCAGCCACACGTACTGTCTTTGCCAAAATACTGGATGGTGCCGCCCTAAATAGAAACGATTTACGTGCAGCAGGACGTTTATTAAGCGCTGAGTATATTAACGGGTTAGACGAAGGCGTTAAAGCAAACCTACAACAAGCAGTTCAAGCAAGCTCGAGTCTTGCCAATGCTTTAGATGACGGGGCGCGTGATGCGCTTGGTATTCAAAGTCCATCAACTAAGGGCATGGACGTTGGACGTTTTTATGTCAGCGGTATGTCTACTGGCATTACTAACAATATCTCTCAAATTGTGGCTGCTGCCCAAACTGCTGCTGGTGTCGTTGATAGCACTGTTCGCGCCACTTTACAAATCAATAGTGATAGCCAACGCGCAATAGAAACAAGCGGCTTTTACAACGCTGGCCTTGCCAGCGGCATGGACAACACGCGTGATGTTGTTGAAGCATCCGCTCGAGCAACTGCAGATGTCATTGATGACACCCTACGTCAAGCTGCTGTTGACTTCCGCAACAACCTAGACACGTTATTAGGGCAAAACCTTCTCGGCAACATTGACACAAGTGACGCCATAGCAGAACTGGAAACCCTACGCACCAGCCTCGAGTCACAAGCTCAAGCACTTGCGCAAGCAGGCAATGCTGATAGCGATGAGTTTAGGCAGTTTATTGACCAAATACAAGACCTTGATAGCGAAATCACATTTTTAACCAGTGAGGTTGACAACCTTGCCGAATCAAACAGACAAGCTGCTGTTGAGGGAGTCAAACTCGCAGGTGAGCAACGCGAAATGGCAGACGCTGCCGTCAGTTTTGCCGATGCTATCAGTGGACAGGCTGTCGTTGAGGCTGAAGTTAACCAACAACGCGCGGAAAGTGCGGCTCGTATCTACGAAGCGCGCCAAGCTACCGATGATTACGCAACTAGCGCAGGGGCACTTAGTGACACACTCTCAAGCTTAAATGCCCAAGCCGCCGACCATAACACCGCAGTACGTGAAACAGCCCAAGCTAATGAACGTGCCGCGCAAGCCATGTCTTACGCGGAATCGTTCATTTTTAGTAGCTTGGATGCCGCAACCCAAATGGGTGAGCAGCAAGCCCAAACCCGCGCACAAATTGAGGCGGGACGTGAAGCTACAGCAGATTATGCCAGCTCACTTAATGCCCTCAACAACATGTCACGCACAGCTACCAACCTCGAGCGTGACCGTGCTGATGCTGCAGCCTACACCAGCGATGTTCTAGACCAAGCAAATAGCACCATCCTATCCAGCCTAGACGCTGCAACTCAAAGCAGTGTCAAATCTTTGGAACAATTTGAGGCTTTCCGTAGTCTGCGCGGTGAAATTGGGGCACTTAACGCAGAACCTCTGACTGTGTTTGAACAAATGCGTGCTGATTTGGAAATGGCAGCGCGCCTGACTGAAATTAGCGAAGGTCAGCTCGAGCAACTCAACGAACAACTTGACGAAACTGAGCAGGCTGTCCAAGCCATCAACTTTGACAACTTCACACAAGATATTGAGGCTTTAACAGGTGACGCGCCAACCAGACTTGAAAGGCTAGTCACCAAAATTGAGTCAGCGGGGGAAGCTGGCAAACTATCTGCTGACCAAGTCGCTGAGCTCGTTGCCCAAGTTGAACAGCTCGAGCAAGCTAGCAACGCGACCGACAAGCTTGTAGGCGACTTACAACTCGTAAGTGATGGTGTTACTAGCCTCACGGGCAGCCTAGCTAATTTTGGAGTTGACACAACGTCCCTAGACTTTGTCAGCGGCTCCATAGACGGCATCATCGGCAAACTCGATGAAGTTGGCATAAATGCCTTCTCAGCTGGGGATGCCTTTGGCGCAATAGCAACCGCAGCCCAATCAAGCAGCAATTCTGCCATAAGCGCACTTGGGGGACTTGCTAACGCAGCTATGCAATTTGCAAGTGGCAATATCCTCGGTGGCGTCATTGGTGGCGTAACTAGCATCATCGGCGGTATTAGCTCCATATTCGGTGGTGGCGGTGACAAAAAACGCATTGAAGAGATGCGCGAAGCTTCTGAAAGACTCAACGAAACCGCTGCCAAACTTACAGATACCTTAGAAGGAACCGGACAAGCCGCTCAGTTTTACATTGACCGGATTAAATCAGGTGCTGTTACTGCTGAGCAACTAACCCAAGCCAATCGTGACATAGACGAATTTGTGCGCATGACAGGTGACGCGTTTAGGTCGCTTGATGACCTAGACGACACGGTTGGGTTTGACCTGTTTGATGAGTTTCAACAAATCAACGTTGGTGAGCTTGAAGCCTTATCACCCGTTTTAGGTGAACTTGGTGCTCAGTACCAAGAGCTTATC
>JBCCBI010000416.1:0-5028 GCA_039034155.1 Deinococcota bacterium
CTATTGAGGAGGATGTCTACTCAGATTTCTACATTCCTACCGGAAAGGTGTACATCGAGTATTGGGGCTATGACAATGATACTAAATACCTCGCTCGAAAACAAAAAAAGATCGAGCTTTACAAAAAGTATGGGTTCAATTTAATAGAACTCCAAGATAAAGAAGTTCAAAACCTTGACGACATCCTCCCAAGGTTGTTGCTCAAATATGGCGTGCAAGCGTATTGATACCCCAACCAGATACTGCAAAGAGAAAACTTAGCCCTATTGATGCTGAGTTTTCTCTTTGCTATTCTTGGCTAAGGTGAATCAAAGTACGCAACTAACTTACTCTGACAAACTGTAAATTCGCGTGTCTGGCATAAACGCTGCCCACGAAAACCACAGCGTATTGTCGTGAACAATTGGGGTGAGGCTGCTACCAGCAAGTTCACCTGCAGTGGCTTGGCCTAACAGATTCCACGTACTACCTGTTTGCGTATCGGTGAAGGTTTCGCCGTCCCAAGAGAACTCGAGCACCTGCCCATCGACCTCACTACTAAAAATCCCGGCCCCACCAACATCTTCACTTTCAGCAATCACAGCACCATCTAGCGCGCTTTGAGTACCTTCTTGCCAGAATACAACCACAGGACTATCACCAATGCTGTCGTTCACAACACGGGCTTCCGCTAACACCTCAAACGGATAAGCAACAGCGCCGCTAGCATCAAATACGCTAATCACACGGGCTTTAGGTGTCAAACGGCCATCTATTTCTCCACGGAATAAAAAGGCTGGACTGTCTACATCGTCATAGCCAACGTAAGGGTTGCGCCCGTAGCCACGGCTGTAGCCCGTTTCACGAGACAGCACAAATGCATCAGGAAAGGCGTCCCGAAACTCGCCAAAGCCGACAATCTGGGCAGGATAGCGCAGCAGAATTGTCTCTGTGAGTGCGCCTACGTTGCCATCACCGGAAAGCTGCGACCACAACGTGCTGGTATCGCTATCAAACATAAGCATGTTGGACTTGTAAAGCATGCCAGAGACACCGAAGGTAACTTCAATACCATCCTCTGCAGGCATCTCCCCGGTTTGACGCTCATACGCTGCTATAAACGCTTCATCTAAGGGCATAACCGCGGCATCTTCATTGAATGCTTGTAGCTCAGCGAGGTCATCCTCACTTACCGGAATACGTCGGTCAAAGGCAAGGGCGCTGTTGCAGAGCGGACAAAACGTCACTGACACGGGCACACCACCAACCACATCGTTAGCAATTTCGTGCCACGTAAGGACTTGGAGTGGGTAAGCTCTGGCTTCGCCGTTCATCACAAAGGCAATGACGGGTTCACGCTCACCGAGCCACTCACTAGCATCTTCTTGAGAAACAAACACAGGATCATTGGAAGCTGGCACTGCACCTTGCCACTCACCACTAAACCCCAGTGCTGGAATACCCTGAGGTGGCGGTCCGCCGCTAAACACTTGATTTAGCGGAATGCTGGCTTGGGTAGCGTCGACACCTAGTGTGCTTAGCGCCATCGGCTGAGCCGTAGCAACACTTCCCAGAAGAATAAGTATGGCGAGAGTGTAGTGTCTCGAGCGTATCACGTTCATGATGTCCTCCTTGAAAATAGTCTTACAGATTTGGGATTGTATGTCACAGATGTTGTACGTCATAGACAGTGTTGAAGTTGATGACGCCCATAGCCTATGTAACGTTTGACAAATATCGCACAGCGTGCCTCTTAGGACGTCACAACTCACGTTATACCCTGTGAATAATTACATCTCACTCTAGGCAAGGTAGCGTAGATCATCCGTTAAACGCTGTACGCATAGCATTGACAAAGCCTTGTACAACCTTCATGGAGATTTCTTCAGAAACCCCAAGTTATCTCGTTAGAGTTGAAAAAGTGGCTCGAGGACGCCGTTCATGAACATATATTCATGAACAAAAATCTGGAGTCTTTGTGGCCTATGAACCTGTACCCCCCCAAAAGGATGCTTTATGCTCCATAGTGTCGAATCAAGGTACAAGGTATGTAGAAGGTTTTTGTACAACGTTGTACTGACGATTCCAAATCCATGTTGTAAGGGGATACAAATGAAAAAGATTGCTCTTTTACTTGCGTCAATGGTTGCACTCAGCGGTGCGTTTGCACAAGATATGATGGCTGATACCGTTGTCGACATCGCTGTAGACAACGAAGGCTTCAGCACACTCGTTGCTGCTGTTACCGAAGCTGGCTTGGTTGAAACGCTTATGGGTGAAGGTCCATTTACTGTTTTTGCACCAACTGACGACGCGTTTGCTGCTGCCCTTGAAGCACTCGGCTTGACCGCCGAAGAGCTTCTTGCTAGCGAAGACCTCGCAAGCATTCTTACCTACCACGTGGTTCCTGGTAAAATCATGGCTGCTGATGTAATCGCTGCTGTAGAAGGTGCTGAAGGCGGCATTGCTGAGGTTGAAACCGTTAACGGTGCTATGGTGAGCGTAAGCCTTTCTGACGGCATGGTCATGTTAGACGCAACCTCTACCGTTGTGATGACTGACTTAGAAGCTGGCAACGGCGTCGTACACGTAATTGATGCTGTAATCTTACCACCAGCAGATATGTAATCTGAAAACTCAGTGAGTTTTCGAGCCGGGGCATTTGCTCCGGCTTTTTTTATGGTTTCTGTTCTTAATACTGATAAGCTAATTTTGTGGATGCCTTCTGGACTGCTGTCAACGCCGTCGTACCTACGTTTGTGCTCATTGTTATAGGAGCCGTAGCTGACCGCGCCTTTCCCAACCTCAATATTGAAACCCTCACCCGTTTAAGCGTGCAGGTACTCATTCCAGCGCTTATTTTTAATGCCCTTATGAACACCTCGGTAAGTTTGGCAGAAGCGTCTTTACTTACACTGGGCTACGTCATTTATTTAGTTGTGCTGGGCGTGCTTAGTTTGATGCTGGGACGTGGTCTTAACGGCACTCAGCGGCGCGGTATGGTGGTCTCGAGCCTCTTTGGCAATACCGGTAACATGGGTCTGCCAGTCACCCTTTTCGCCTACGGGCAAGCTGGCTTTGAACGTGCTGTTATCTTACTTGTCATTTCACTTATGTTGATGTTTGTACTAGGTCCAGCCCTGCTCGCAGGTGACGCTCGTGACGGCAGAGTGCTCAGCAACATCCTCAAGCGGCTTAAAGCAGCCCTTCTACTACCGCCCATTTGGGCAACAGCGGCTGGTTTAGCCTTTAACGGACTCGATTGGACCTTGCCGGTTGGCTTAGCCAGAGGTGTTGAACTTTTAGCAGATGGCACCATCGCCGTGATGCTTTTGTCGCTAGGGATGCAAACGCGCCGCTCGTGGCGCTGGGGCGCAGATGCTGTATCGCAGCGGGCAGGTGCGTTGCGGCTGGCCATTGGACCCGTGATTGCCTACGGTGCCAGTTTGCTGCTCGGCTTAAGCGTGCTTGACCGCAATGTATTGGTGTTAAGTGCAGCCATGCCCACAGCTGTGACCATGTTTGTCGTTGCTGTGGAAGTAGGCGGCGACCGTGAAGGTGTTGCTAGGGCCGTCGTTGTGACTACGGTTGGTTCTATTTTAGCTATTTCTGCTGTGATTATGTTGTTACCCAGCTAAAAACTTAGGGGTTACGTTTAGGCCACTGGTTGGCGCGGATGTTTTGCTGCGCAAGTTCAGCGGTTTCAGCAATGCGTTTAGCACGGGTTGTCGGGCGTTTTGCGTTACTAATCCACTCGAGAATTCCCCGTTTTGCTGAGCGCGGAAACGCTTCAAAGTTGCTAGCAGCTTGGTCATATTCGGCAAACGCAGCAGCCAAATCATCAGGTATTTCTAAGTTTTCCACGGCATCTAGCGCTGTCCAAGAGCCATCTTGTTTGGCAACTTCTAATTTCGCTAAACCCGCCGGCATCATAAGATCAGCGTCTAACATTTTGTCGATGCGTTGCTTGTTGAGCCGCGACCAACCGGAGCCAGTCTTGCGCGGGGCAAAGTAGAGCATACTGCGCATATCATCTAGCTTGCGAGGGACGCTATCAATCCAGCCAAAACAAAGAGCTTCTTCCACCGCGCTATCGTAGTCAACATAGGCTAAGCCCGTGGCTTTTTTATAGCTGATGAGCCAAACGCCCGTGGGTTGAGTATGGTGGGACTCGAGCCAATCCCGCCACTCACTGCGCGTCTTAGAATGAACTGAGTTGTCAGGAATTTCTATCTCTGCCATTGTTCTGTGTCAGTCTAACCCATCCTAATACAAGGTTGTCCTCTACCTAGCGCCGCTCTGTTTAGCATTCTGGTATGAGACATTAAAAAATGCCACCCGAGTTACTCAGGTAGCATTATTTTTCTCTTTAGTTTAGATGTTACGAGTGCCTACAAAACTTTTAGCGCCTCGTATGCGGCTTCTGCACGTTCGCGGATGACGTCGGCATTGCTGCGTCCGCCCATCATCATGTGCATTTCCATGTGGCGGTCAACATCGCCAAAAATGCTGCCGAGGACTTCAACTTCACCACGTGAACGTAGGGAAGCATCATCACGGAATAAAGTCGTGTACGAAAATTCAAACTGACGGTCATCGATCATACCCGTTAGGTACTGCTCTAGAAGATGCTTGTAAGGCGTGAGGTCGCTGGTCATTTGAGCGTCACTTTGGACAACCTCACCGCTGGCAGGTACAAGCGCCAAGGCCTGATCGAGAACTTCTGGCGTGATGTTCCAGTTGTCGACATCAAACACAGCCTCACCATCTTTAAACAAAATAACCTGCGGTGATTCGTGGCGAATGCCTGTTTTGTCAGTAACGAGGTTGCTAGCTGGGCGCGCTTCCACCACGCGGATGATACCAACCATCATGTCTTCGCGGGTTTCTAGTTTTTCTTGCACAAAGCCAAAACCTTGCATGGTTTTGTGACAAGTGCCAGCTTTGAAAAGAACACTTGTCGGGAATTTTTCTAAAAAGCCTTCTACAGCGTTGGTATCTGGCAGATTAACAACACGGTCTTTAAACATAATAGACTCCTTTACACCA
>JBCCBI010000417.1:0-5025 GCA_039034155.1 Deinococcota bacterium
ACATCTTTAAAACGGTAGCTGATGTCACCTTTGACGTCCACTTGATAAAAAATTTCTACCAGTGCGTCTTCACCACTTTGCTCACCAACCGTCGCGTGTAGCAGTTGCCCCTTGTAAAAAAAGATGACTGCTGGTTGATTGATTGCGCAATGGAGTTCGCCAGTCACGTTTTTGCCTGTTAGTGACAAAATAAGATCAACTAAGCTAAAAAACGAGTCAAGTGTACCTTCGATGGTCTCGCCAGCTGGTTTACTTGGCGTGCTTGCAGTTGCTTGGGCACTGACCCGGCCAATACGCCCGAGTTCACGCAACTTGGTAAGGGTCTGCTCGAGTACCATCTCGCTACTACTTTGTTCAGCTAGGGCGAGCGCGCTGCTCGAGCCATCAAGCTGATCGGGACCTAGCGCGTCGTCTAGTAGCACGACTAAGACCCGCCGTAAGTTGGTATCACTCACAACAATCTCGTAGAAGTCTTGACCGCTCATATCGCTAGCTTCTTTGGCAATCACCACCACGTCTATGGGGTTGCGCTCGAGCATGGTGAGCGCGTACAAGCCGCTCTCTGCTAAGTGGCTGCTGAACCCCTCGGACTGAAACACGGCATCGAGTGAACTGCGCGCAGGTGTATCCTCCATAACCATGAGCACGTACAGATCATTTGCCACGTTGGCTCCTAACTGTCATTGTTGATACGGTTTCCATTAGCAGTATTCACAGCAGCCCGCGTTCTGGACTGGCTGGTTGTGGTTTGCATGTCGTCTGGCATCGTCATCCCCGCTCATCGTCCCCCGTATGAATCGATCTCAAAATATTTTTTCGTAGCACCCTAAACTACGCTGTTTCTAGGTATTAAGCTAACCCGTTAGCGTTTTGATGGTTTGCACAAGTTGCGTTTCGTCAACAGGTTTGCTGAGGTAGTCGTTAGCTCCTAGGTCAAAGGCTAATTGTGAGTGTTTGGCCCCGGCCCGTGTGGTCATCATAACAATTGGAATGTTGCTGGCCCCTTCGGTACGGCGCACTTGCTCAATGACCTCGTAGCCGTTAGCTCTGGGCATCTCGAGGTCAGTGACAATAGCATCAAACAATTCCCCACGTTGAATGCGCTCAATAGCCTCCTGACCGTCTACAGCGGTGCTCACTTCAAACCCACCACGTTCTAACATGCGCCCGCAGACCCGCCGCACACTTACTGAGTCATCAACCAGTAACACGTGTTTGCTAACGGCATCTTCTAACGGCAAAGTTGATGCGGCTACTGTCGGGCTGTGCTTGCTGAGTCTGTCAAAACTGCTTGGATCCAAAATAAGCAGTAACTCACCGCTCGAAGACACCGTCACCCCAGATAGGTAAAACACACCCTGAAGTTGCTCGCTCAGCCCGCGCACCACCACTTCTTCAATGCCTAGGTAGTCGTCAACAAGGGCGGCAAAACGCTCGCCGCCAACATCTAAAATAACGGCATTGACCGTGCCCTCGTCCCGTTTCGTACTAATGCCAAATAACCGCTTAAGGTTGTAAATGCGGACAGGTTGGTTGTCAAAAATAAAGTATTCACGTAACTCCCCTTCACCTTGGTGGGTGAGCGCCAGTGAAATTGTATCTGAGGCGTTCATTTGGAAAATCTGCCCAGCTGCAATGCGTTGCAAATTGCGCACGTTGTCGACCGGTAAGGCAAAGCGGTTGGCACCAACTTGCACGATGAGCGCTTCTGAGGTGATTAAGGTAAGTGGTAAACGGATAGTGAACTGACTCCCGTGACCAGGAGTACTGCGCACCAAAATATCCCCATTTAAGCGGCGAATGCTTTCAGCAACCGCGTCCATACCAACCCCGCGCCCAGCTTCGGTAGAGACTTGTTGCGCGGTGCTTAACCCTGCTGCAAAAATAAGTTGAATGGCCTGTTCGTCACTGAGGGCGCTAATTGCATCTGCTTGGCCAAGGCCTTGTTCGATAGCTTTGCGCTTGACGGCAGCTACGTTGATACCACGGCCGTCATCCTGAACTTCAATAAACACGTCGTTACCACGGTAAAACGCGCGTACAGTGACGACACCTTCAGCGTCTTTACCACTGCTGATGCGTTCGGTCATGGGTTCAATGCCGTGATAAAACGAGTTGCGCACAAGGTGTAATAGCGGGTCGATAATCGTTTCGACGATGACGTTATCGACCTCAACGGTTTCACCGCCAAATTCTAGCCGGTAAGATTTGTCAAGGGGTGCTTGATTGACGAGCCGGGTTAAGCGGCTAAATACCCGCCCAATTGGCACCATACGTGAGCGGCTAATTTGCTGGCGCAAATCGCGAGTAATACTTTGAATGGTATCAACCTCGCCGCGCAACCCGCGGTCAATAGTATTGAACTGGTTTTGAATTTCGGTAATGTCTAGGGTCATCTCGCTAATGGTGCGTGCGAGGATGTTTAAGTCGTCGTAGGTGTCAAACTCAAGTTCATCAAATAACCCGCTCACGGAGGTTTTGAAGCTGTCATCTGCATAGCGGGTAGGTGCACTATCAGGACTATCTGCTTCTGTCACGTCAGAGTCATTTATCACTTGAGAGTTAGTAGTGGCAACTGGTGCTATTTGAACGTCTGGTGCTATTTGAACGTCTGGTGCTATTTGAACAGCAGCTATGCCTTGTTGACTTGTAGACGCCATTAGCGCTTCACCGTCGACATTAAAACGCGGGTTAATGTAACGCTCTTCAAAGTCGCTCGAGATTCTCAGCATGCGCTCATGGCTGCCAGCTAATAGCTTAATGGTCGTGTCCAGTTGACCTAAGCGGCGCAATAATCTCGAGCGGGCCATGACCATGTCCCCAGCTAAATTCATGAGTGCATCTAACTTGTCCAAGCTCACCCGAATGGTTGCTGTTGTAGTGGGTTTGGGGGTAGGTTCAGGGGTGTCTGTATCACCTTGAGGCGTATCAACTGGCGCAGCAGGTACAGGAGGTTCGGTGCCCAGCAAGTTAGCAAGTTGCTGCTCGGTGTCAAACAAAAGCACCTCGAGCCCGGCACCTTCACCCTCGGCACTGCGCAACATCTGTTCTAAAACTTGTAAGCCACTCATGAGCGTGTCGTGAACTTCACTGCTAAACGGCAGGTCGTTTTCACGCACGGCGCTCATAAGCTCTTCAAGTTGGTGGGCAAATTTACCTAGGTCATCAAAACCCACCATGTAAGCTGAACCTTTGAGTGTGTGGGCAACCCGAAACAGTTGGGTGATGCTGTCATTGGCAACGTCATTACCGGCGCGCACGTCCCCTTCAGCTACAATTAACGCGTTGCGCATGGTGTCAATGTGCTCGCGCGCTTCGGGTGCAAAATACTCCCAAACGTCTTGGTTTTCTTGAAAAAAGATGCGCAAGTTGCTGCTTAATTGTGCGTTCGTCACTTGGGCGTGGTCACTGCCTTGACCTTGTTTGAGGTCGTGACCGAGCGCAGCAGCAAAGGCCACCTCGGCAGGCCCTAGCAAACTATCAACACTGCTATCTTCACCTTCAGCAGCGAGTAACATAGCGTCCAGCACGTCAATACCCTGGGTAAGTAGCGCGCTAGTTGCCTCATCAAGCGGGCGTTCGCCTTTGCGCACCAAATCCATCAGGGCTTCAAGTTCTTTGGCAAAATCCCCCATGAGCCGCAAGTCCACCATGTAAGACGAGCCTTTAATGGTGTGGGCTGCTCGAAATAAGCTGGTGACGCTGGTTGAATCTGGGCGGCGCTCGTCGTCTTCGCTTTTGGCGAGTGCCAAGCTGTCGCGCATGGTGGCGATATTTTCGACGACCTCGAGCGGAAAGTATTCCCAAACGTCTTCGTTTGCTTGGCGAAAGGTGTTAAGCGCTTGGCTGATAGCGTGTTTATCAGGTTCGCTGGCAGAGGAGGTGCTGTCTTCTAGGTCTGCTGGATTGGGTTTGCCTAACCTTACAGCCAGCAAGCTTTGCACCTCAGGTAAGTCTTGCTCGAGTCGGTTAGGTAGGCCCTCAGCTGCTGCCAGCATGGCTTCTAGCGTGTTGGTGCCACGCCGCAACATCCCTATGACATCGTCATCGAGGGGCATATTACCTTCGCGCACAAGATCCATAAGGTCTTCAAGCTCGTGTGCAAAGTCACCCATCATGCCAAAGTCGACCATGTAGGCGGAGCCTTTGAGTGTATGTGCTGCTCGAAACAGCGCGGTCACACTGGTAGAGCTACCTTGCCGTTCACGTGGGTCAAACAGGTTATCCAGAGCGTCACGCATGGCCGCAATGTGCTCGCCAGCTTCCAGCGGAAAGTAGTCCCAAATATCGAGGTTAGCAGCTTTGAATGCTGCTGCTTGGGCGCTTAGGCTGTGCTCATGATCAGTGGCAGTTTGTTCATCTTCATCAGGTGGACGTAAAAAGGCTTCAGGATAGCGCTTGAGTAAGCTACTTAGCAGTTCTGTGCCGCCCATGTGGGCGAGCTCGAGCCCCAAGTTAGGCTCACGTCCGTCTCGCGCAAGGTGTTCTAGGGCGCTATGTAAACACACCCCCACCTGCTCCAAAAACTGTGCAACATCCCCTTGGGCTTCTTCCGGAATAGTATTGGTAAGAATCCGCTCCACCATCTCGGCAAGTTGTGAAATTTGTTGATACCCGTAAAGGGCCGCAGTGCCTTTAATGCGGTGACTTACAACCCGTAAGTCTTTGAGGTTGTCTTCTTGAAAGCAGTCAGCTAGATTGAGTGTCGCTTGGTCGTAGCTACCAAGCGCCTCCCAGCCATCAATTAAGAAGTTCTCGAGCAGTTCGTCATTGACACTAGGGACGGTCATAGTGACCTCAGCATAATTAATTTAAATAGTACTAATTTGGATGGTGTGGTGTAAGGCATATGTAGAGCAGATTGCGCCGAAAGCCTACAAGATATGAGCCCTGCTGAGGTTGTACAAGCATTGCGCGTGAGTGCGTCAACCAAATTTAGAAAAGACATCGCAGTGAACAAGGCTCCTTTCAATTTCAAGGGGTGGCTCGAGGCTGTCATGTGTAAATCTCTAATATAATTTCAGC
>JBCCBI010000418.1:0-5014 GCA_039034155.1 Deinococcota bacterium
AAAACACCTTGGTCCGCCGCAGTGAGTTCCACGACTCAGGTTCAATGCCCGCGCTAAGCCCGCGCTCGTAAACCTTAAAGCCCACATCAATTTCTTCGATGGCCAATTTGGCACCAGCAGCGTCAAGTACGCGCAGGGTGGCGTCCATAATTTCTGGACCGATGCCGTCGCCTTTGGCAATGGTAATCGGGGTAGGTTGATCTGACATGATGATGTCCTCTTTTCTAGAAAATAGCTTGTTTTACATACGTTCTTACCTCACGTTAACAAGCTTGACGATGCTAACCTGTGTCGCGGGACTATGGTTAGGGTGATGGCGTCTTGGTTAGCAGGTAAACTTGAGGGTATGGAATATACAAATAGCCTCGAGCACGCTCAAACCCTCCAGCCTACCCTGCGTGATTGGCGGCGCGACTTTCATAGACACCCCGAATTAAGTTTTCAAGAACAGCGCACGGCAACCAAAGTTGCCAGCCTCTTACGTGAGTTAGGTTGGCAAGTCCGCGAAGGCGTGGGGCGCACGGGTGTCCTGGCAGATTTGTGTCCAGCCGAGTTAGTTGGGCAGGACGTCCCCACCATTGCCATTCGTGCTGATATGGACGCCCTGCCCATCACCGAGGTAACGGGTGCAGACTATGCGTCAACTGTGCCTGGGGTGATGCATGCTTGCGGACACGACGCACACACAGCCATGCTTTTGGGTGTTGCCAACATCCTAAAAACCCATTTTGATGCTGCAACACTAGGTACGTGGCAAGGGCGCGTGCGGCTACTATTTCAACCATCTGAAGAATCACGAGATAAAAACGGCATCAGCGGAGCTAGAGCTATGCTGACTGATGGCGTTTTAGACGGCGTCCACCAAGTGCTTGCCCTACATGTGAACCCACGACTACCCGCTGGCACTTGCCAATTCTGCGACGGCCCAGCCTATGCTGGTGCAGACGGGTTTGCCATTTGGGTACGCGCTGCTGGTGGGCACGGGGCCTCGCCCCATGAAGCAGGTGATCCACTGTTTATGCTTACAAGTTTGTTGCCTGCCCTCTACGGACTCACTGGACGTCATGCAGACCCGCGTGCTAGTACCGTGCTTAGCTTGGGGCAGATTCAAGCAGGTACAGCCGGCAATGTCATTCCAAGTGAGGTATTTTTAAAGGGAAGTATTCGCAGCTTCGACCCAGTTACACGTGAGCGCATGCTAGCTGAACTGAAGCGTGCTGTGAATATTATTCCTGCGCTTGGCGGCGAGGTTGAACTGAACCTCAGTAACCCTCCGTTACCACCGCTTATCAACTCGCCAGAGGTCAGTGCCCAACTGCGGGCAGCTGCAACCAGCCTACTTGGTGAGGATAAGGTCATCTATTTAGACCAACCGTTTACCATGGGGTCAGAAGATTTTGCGTACATGACCCAAGCTGTACCAGGTGCGTTGTTTGAGTTAGGTGTTGACCTAGATGATGGCGTAAAGCGCGAGTGCCATATGCCTATTTTTGATGTCAATGAAGACGCGTTGCCGGTAGGGGCAGCGGTGATGGCCGAGACGGCGCGGCGCTTTGTGATAGGGGAGTCGTCCTAAGGATAGTTGGGTGTAGTTTGTTGATGGAGATGTGTTGGCTCGAGCGTCATCTCAGCAACAAGTAATGCCATTAGCAAACTAACATCATCTTGGGACATTACCAGATGCCAATAAAAAGGGGAGACGACTGCGTCTCCCTCACATCAAGTCAAGTAATGTTTCCTAGGCTATCTTGCAACCAAGCTTAACCAAATCGCCCAGAAATATAACGCTCGGTTACCTCAAACTTAGGATTGGTAAAAATCTGGTTGGTGGGGCCTTCTTCTACGATGGTGCCCAAGTGCATAAAGGCCGTGCGGTCACTGACCCGGCCAGCTTGTTGCATGTTGTGGGTCACGATAATCACGGTGTACTTGCCCTTAATTTCGTTGATAAGTTGCTCAATCTTTTCGGTGGCAATGGGGTCAAGTGCTGAGGTTGGCTCGTCCATCAAGATAACATCTGGCTCAATCGCCATAGCTCTGGCAATGCAAAGGCGCTGCTGCTGACCGCCGGAAAGCCCTAAACCAGACTGTTTAAGTTTGTCTTTGACCTCATCCCACAGGGCAGCCCCGCGCAGTGACTTTTCAACTAAAGCGTTGAGGTTGCCTTTGTAGCCGTTAATTTTAGGGCCAAAGGCAACATTTTCAAAGACTGTTTTAGGGAACGGGTTAGGTTTTTGGAATACCATGCCAATGCGGCGGCGCACTTCGACTGGGTCAACAGCTTTGTCGTAAATGTTCACACCGTGGTAGGTTGTTTCACCCTCAATTTCTACAATTGGGATGAGGTCGTTCATGCGGTTGAGGCAGCGCAGCAGGGTGGACTTACCACAACCAGACGAGCCAATCAGGGCCGTCACTTGGTTTTTGGGAAAGTTGATGGTGTTGTCGTAAAGGGCTTGGAAGTTGCCGTACCAAAGGTTTAAATCTTTAACGCTAACCGCAGCATCACTTTCTGGTACAGGGTCGGTGCGAACGGTTTCGTGACCCTGAAGTTCTTCGCGGGTGGGCATACTCATGAGGTTAATCTCCTAGAGGTGTTGTGCGTGTAAATATGTTTCGTAACTTGTTAATAAGCCAGTTAATCACGCGGCTGTCTTGAGGGTGTCAGCTCGAGTGTGACGTGCTGAGCGTAGCTAGCGTGACACAGCGTAACGGGTGCGGATGATAAACGCCGCAACGTAAAAAATAATCAAAATGCTTAACACAACCAAAATACCTGCGGAGGCAACCGGCAAAAAAGCATCTCGGTTAGGCTGGCTGTAGTAGCTATAAATTTGTAACGGCATCGCCGTAAAGGTATCGGTAAGGGCGTCCCATCCCCCTGGTACAGAGGAGATAAACCCAGCGCCACCGACCACCAAAATAGATGCTGTGTCGCCAATGGCCCTTGCAATCGCCAAAATACTACCCGTGACAATACCTGGAATGGCATTGGGGAGCACCACGCGGCTGACGGTTTGCCACTTGGTGGCACCAAGCCCATAACTTGCTTGGCGTAAGGAGTCAGGCACCGCCCGAATAGCCTCACGTGAGGCTATAATGACCACTGGCAAAATGAGCAAGGTAAGGGTCATAGCTGCTGCAATCACACTGCGCCCAAAGCCAAACGCGCGCACAAACACGTACAAACCTAAAATGCCGTAAACAACACTAGGCACCCCTGCAAGGTTGCGCAGGTTGACTTCCAAAAAGGCGCTGAACCAATTTCTGGGTGCGTATTCTTCAAGGTAAATGGCGCTGCTTACGCCAACAATGGTTGAGAAGATAGTGACTAGACCTACTACCCAAAGAGTTCCCATAACGGCATTGTAGAAGCCGGTCATTTGGGGGCTTCTCGAGTTCCCCCGCTGCAAAAACTGCCAGTCAAGCAGTGGATTAAAATAAAATGACATGTCTTCGGCTTGGGCTTCTGCCCAGAGTTGGTCTCGGTTTAGGTGGCCATATAGAAACCCATATTGTTCTTCAATGTCATCGCCGGAACCCCAAACAACAACTTGATTTTGCTTGCCGTTAGCCCATGGCAAATAATCAACACGGTGCCGCAAGAGTTTAATCCGCATTTCTTCAGGATCTCCTAAAATCTCTGTGACCTCTTCTGCGGTGCGTCCTTGACCAATAAGGTCAAGCGTAAACGCAATTTGACGGTTGCCAATATTGTCTTGGTCAAAAACTAGGCCGCTGCTTTCACCGCGGCCAGTACCTACGTCGGGAATTACTTTTTGCCATGTAAAAGCACTGTTGATATTGGACGCAAATACAAAGAGAATAAGTGCTACACCCAAAATAACAGGCACAAACGTAATCCACTTCAGAAAACTGCCCCAACGCTGGCGGCGTTTAAGATTGCCAATTTCGCTATCATCAAGCAGGGTGATGTCACCATTACCTGTGCGGCTTGGTGTAACTTCATCTTCTATACGATTCACAGATTGACTATCCATGACGCTCCCTATTCGTATTTCTCGCTAAAGCGGCGAACAATGGCTTGAGAAGCAATATTTAGAACAAGTGTTATCAAAAACAGCATTGTGCCCACAGCATAGAGCGCAAGTGAGCCAATTGAACCAGCTTCTTGGTCACCTTGAGCGGTGTTAGCAATAAATGCTGTCATGGTTTCAACAGTTTCAAAGGGGTTAATTGTCATATTCGGTTTTTGCCCAGCAGCAAGTGTCACAATCATCGTTTCACCGACCGCGCGTGACATTGCCAAAATAACTGATGCCATGATGCCAGAGAATGCTGCTGGCAGTACAACTCTAAGTGTAACTTCACCCTTGGTTGACCCCAGTCCAAATGCAGCTTCCCGCAAACTTCGAGGCACAGCCTGCATGGCATCAATAGAAATACTACTGACGGTGGGTAAGAGCATAAAGCCCATCACTAAACCAGCCGAGAGCGCGTTAGACGTTTCAACAGCAGGTAAAAAACTGCGTAAAAAAGGCGTGACTGTAAGTAGTGCAAAGTAGCCTAAAACAATGGTGGGAATGCCTGCCAAAATTTCTAAGATAGGCATAATCAAACGCCTGATTTGCTTCGTTGCAAATTCAGACAGAAAAATGGCTGCACCCAAGCCAAGTGGTACGCCGACGAGAAGCGCGATAAGTGTTATGAGAAATGTACCTGCTAGCAAAGGCAAGATGCCAAAACTTCGCTGTGCCTCTGCAAATAGTGGCGTCCACTCTGTACCTGTAAAAAACTCACGGAATGTGACTTCTGGGCTGGCAAAAAAGAGAACTGTTTCTGAAGTCAGTGCCAGAATGACTCCGATTGTAGTCAGCACCGAGATGCTCGTCATAATAAACAAAAAGATGCCGATGCCTTGCTCTTTGCGGTTACGGTTTGCTTTTTTACTAAGTGCTTGGGCGTTGACAGCGGAAGGTGCTGATAAAGCCATAATTCACTCCAAAAGATAAGTTAGTGTGTCGAACACTCGAGTCTAGCCTGTACACGTGTC
>JBCCBI010000419.1:0-4983 GCA_039034155.1 Deinococcota bacterium
CCCCTTAAAAGTTGAGGATTTACGAATACCCATACACATCTACTTTTGTCATCTCAACCCTATTTGTAATGCAAGTGACTCTTAACATCAAGCAACAACTACAGGTAAACTACAAGCTATGTCGCGGTTGTCTCGTTTAACGCACGCTTTACACCTATGGCACAGACTCACCCAGCCGCGTTATTGGTTTTATGAGCGGCGGCTTTTGACTGAGGTTGGCCGTAGCGGCAAAATGCCCAATCATGTTGGACTTATTTTGGATGGCAACCGCCGTTTTGCGAGAAGCCTAGGCTTACACACCTCCAAAGGACACGACTTAGGTGCAGAAAAGGTTCACGAAGTTCTAACCTGGTGCCGCGAGCTAGATATTCATCATGTCACCTTGTGGGTGTTTAGTAGCGACAACAAAAACCGTGAGCCTGATGAGGTTAAGCACATTCTCAATTTGCTCGCCAGTGAGGCCGTTGAACAAACTGATGAGGGCGACCTTCACAAATACGAGGTTAAAACGACCATCATTGGCGATCTAGCTGGTATGCCTGAGCATGTTGTACACGCGCTGCGCGAGCTCGAGCGCGTCACTGCTAACTACGACAAAATGTTTTTGAATATTGCTGTTGGTTACGGTGGACGTGAAGAAATTACTCATGCTGTACGAAGTTGGCTACGTACCAAGTTGGATCAAGGTGAGACGCTCGAGCAGGTCATTGGCGACCTCGGTAACGAAGTGATTGAAAGTCACCTCTACACAGCCGGCTTTCCCGACCCCGACTTTGTGATTCGTACTAGCGGCGAACTGCGTATGAGTGGATTTTTGCTGTGGCAAACGGCATATAGTGAATTTTACTTTTGTGATGTCTTCTGGCCTAGTTTCCGCAAGCTGGATTTCTTGCGAGCCATTCGCAGTTACCAAGCTCGCCAGCGCCGTTTCGGACGCTAGTCTTACGTTGAACCAACTAGCTTTGACCTGAGCGCAAACACGTAAACACAACGTGATTTGGCACTGTTCCCTCTTATACTAATTGTGCTAAAATCTGAGGTCTTTTGGGTTAAGTCACTGGCTTAGCTCGTAGTTTGTGACACTCATACTTCAGGTGACCTCGTAAATATCGGTGCGCTCAACGTAAATAATCATCGACGTAGTAACCACCGATACAACTATCTACCAATTGTATGAGAGCTCATCCACCTTAAACTTTTGGCATGAACTAGCAAGTACAGGCTCGACTGAGCACTCTGCTTATCGGGATTGCCTAACCTGCGTTGACACACTAGGAGTCACTATGAAACGTACATATCAACCTAACCGCCGCAAACGCGCCAAGACCCACGGCTTTCGTGCGCGCATGAGCAGTTCTGCTGGCCGCAACATTCTAAAGCGCCGCCGCGCTAAAGGCCGCACGCGTTTAAGCGTCTCAGACGAATCAAGTCGCTAAGCCTCAAACATCTAACCCAGTATCTAAGCTCGAGCTAAAGCCTGCGTGCACAGCCCCGTGAGTAGTGCAGCCCAGCGTTTTGTCTCGTTGCGCGGTGAACGTGCATTTGCGCGCTTGCGCAGAGGCCGTACAGGCCATCACAACCTTGTGAGTGTGCGCTGGCTACCTTGTAAACAGCCTTATCAACAGCGCCATATAAAACATGTAAACGACGCAGCTACCCCTAAGCGCACGTCTCAACCAGTACAAGTAAGTCGTGTGGGCTTTGTGGTGAGTAAAAAGGTTGGCAACGCTGTTACACGCAACAAAGTGCGCCGCCGCTTGTGGGAAGGGTTGCACACCCTATGGCTCGAGCAACCCCCGCAGCAAATTCCCATCGACATGATGGTCATTGCCAAGCCACATGCTGCCACGGCAAGCTACTGGCAGCTTAAAGCAGGTCTAGCTTACGCGCTTTATAAAAGCAAGCTGCTCGAGCGACATCTTCAAAGGTGAGTTTGAGCATCATCATGAGTAGCTTGAGTACTCTTAAAGTCTGCAAGCCTCGCATCGATTAAACCTTTTGTTGATAGATACTTGTGTTGATAAGTACCTGTCGACCCGCGACTGGCATGGTTACTGGGTCCTCTCACGCTGTCTCTACAGACTGTGAGCGCTGAAACAAGACTCGGTGAAGGGGATCGCGTTGATACAAGACAAGTATGTTGACAGCTACTTGTTACACTTTCGGAGGAATGTTGAAACCTTGTCTTATCCGTTTGTTCGCTAGCGCGTTTATGCTTGGGTTGCTAGCGCTTGGTACTGTGGCGTCTGCCCGAGTAACCTTTGCCGCCAGTGAGTTTGCCGCCAGCGAGTTTCAAAACGCCAGCGAGAGTCTAGCTGAGCTATGTATTACTGACAGCTCATTTTGGTGCGGGCGCCAGCAAGATGAGCTCACACTGATTACCAGCAAAAGCATGGATTTATTTTTTACAGATGCTGGTGAACTTGCTGCTATCTACATTAAACAGCAGCGCGGGCAAAACTTAAATAATTACAATTTGACAGCGGCGCAAAATTTAATTCCGGCCAGCTCGAGTTTACCTGGTGGTGCACTGTTATTAGGTGATACTTATGTACAGCCAGAGGTCATTAGCTCGAGCTGGGACCAAATTAGCAGTACCGACTTACTCGGTGAATTTGAGCTTGTCGTTGGTCCTTTTGCAATCAGCAAGTCTATTTTGGTCAGTGGAGTTAGTAACACCTTTGACGTGTCTGTAGACATTACACCGTTAGCTGAGGATGTTGTAACAGCAAGTGATGCTTCGTCTGAAGATGCAGCTGCTGAAGAAACAATCGCTGGAGAAACAACTGCCAATGATGGTGAGGCTGAAGATGCAACTTCAACAGAGGTTGTGGAAGCTGACATCACTTTGAGTGTAAATGATGTTGAGATGATTCGCTATGCGTTTCCAGGTATTGCCAGACAAGACGCACCTGTTGTCAAAATTGGTCAAGGCACCACCTTTGCGCTCAATCCCATATCACAGCCTATTGATAACCCGCTTTATGCGTCTTTACAAAATAACAACCGCAATACCGGCCAAGCTATTATTTTACGCCCTGAACAAGTGGCAAGTGGCTACACAGCAACCTATCTACCGCCTGATGTGATCAGCCTAGGCACAAGCCTGACCGATGGTACTGCGGCGCTCGAGCTAGCAGTCTACACCGGTCCCAACGAGCTTGTGCGTTACCATCAAGAAGACTACAAAGATTTACCTGGCCTGTTTACACCCAATATTTTAGGGCGGCTTTCACTGGGTATTATCTTTGTGCTCGAGCTCCTCCAAAGCTTCATTGGTAGCTGGGGTTTATCCATCATTTTGCTCACTCTCTTTTTCCGCTTACTTATTTGGCCGCTCATGGCAACCCAAACCAAGTCCATGGTAGGGATGCAAAAAATCCAACCCAAGCTCAAAGTATTGCAAGAAAAGTACAAAAACAATCGCGAAAAACTTACCCAAGAAACCATGAAACTCTACCAAGAAGCAGGCGTTAACCCTATGGGTGGCTGTTTGCCGATGGTGCTGCAGATGCCCTTGTTTATTATCTTGTGGCGTGTGTTTATGAACTTTGAATTTAACCAAGGATTTTTGTGGATTCCTGACCTAGGGCAGGCAGACCCCTTTTATATCTTGCCCATTGTCTACGTGGGGGTCATGGTCGGTCAGTCGCTTCTAAGCGCTAAAGGTAACAAAGAAACCTTGCGTCAGCAGCTTATGATCAACGTAATCTTTGTGTTCTTCATTATCAACTTTCCGTCTGGGGTTGCGCTTTACTTGGTAACGTCTATGCTTGTTCAAGTTGGGCAGCAGTATCTCATTCAGCGCAGCGTCAACGCCCAACCAGCAACAACTTAGCCTGCTAACTAAATCTTTATCACACTAATACTGACTCGAGGTGGTAATTAACGCCTCGAGTCTTTTTTGATAGATATTGCCAACATCGAGGTGAGTTGTGATGATTATGGCATCATACGCCACGATTTGTCCTAAGCAATCTGATTTCATAGTGTTAAGCACTCCATATACCTCAAGATGCCAACTATGCGAATGCTATCAATTGATACGCTTGATGTTGCGTCAAGTTAGCAGATCGCGTGTTACTATCAGTGACATTTATCTTAGAGAGCAACCGTGGAATACATACGGGGATTTGCATGTTGAAGGGCTATAATAAGCTATGGCAAGTGATTTAGACCAATATCTCGAGGGCATTGGTATCAATATGAACGATCAAGAGGAGTCCTTTGAACCTCCTCAAGGTCAAGATGCCCTACCTAGTGATGATCTTGTAGGTGATGATGCGATGGCTGCCGGCCTCGCCCAACCCCTTGTGCCTACGGGCGGTACAGTTGCCGAACGCTGTGAATCTTTTTTGGTCAACGTGCTCCTCAACATTGATCCAGCTTTTGCCGTCGAAATGGGGGCGGTTTACGAAGACGAAGTTTATGTGGACATTCAAGGTGGCAGTGCAGGCAAAATTATTGGCCGAGGTGGGCGCACGCTGGCTGCGCTCGAGTACATTACCAATACCGTCATCAACCGTGATAGCCGCGAGCGGGTGCATGTCAATATTGATGTAGGCGGTTATAAACGCCGCCGTGACGACAAACTTCGTAACATCGCTAAAAAACTTGCCAGTAAAGTTCGCCGTAGCGGAATGGCTGTTGAACTTGACCCTATGTCAGCGGCTGAACGGCGCGTTGTTCACATGGCGATTGCTGAAGAAGAAGGGGTTTACAGCGAATCTACTGGCGAAGGTTCCGACCGCCGCCTGGCTATTAAACCCGAAGATTAACTTTGAGCTACAATTACTCTTTGATCTGTTGCTAGAGCGTCCATAGAGACGTCCGTTGCTTCTTGGGGTAAACGCTGAACAACTAGCTCATGGGCAATCACGCCTATTTTGTAAGCTTGTGGTGCGCGGGCAGAGTTTTGTTGTGTTCCATCATGACAAACATAGTATTGGCTTGCTCAAGAGGAGTTCTGTACTTGACGTGGAG
>JBCCBI010000420.1:0-4965 GCA_039034155.1 Deinococcota bacterium
CCTCTTGACTGTTAACTTGTACGTTCTTATCCGGGTTGTTATCTAGTGGTTGACTCATCGTGCATCCTAAAATTCTGTGTGATGTTGAGTGTTGTGAATGTCACCTAATCTTGCATTGATGGCATCAACAACCCTACCGCGCGCTGCTAACTCACGATAAACTACCCGCATGAGCATTCTTGTAACAGGTGGCGCAGGCTATATTGGCAGCATTACCGTTGAAACCTTAATTAACCGAGGCTACGAGGTTGTCGTGCTAGATAACTTGGTGACAGGACACCGCGCAGCCGTGCATCCTAAAGCCAGCTTTGTGCATGGTGATATTCAAGACAAGGTTCTGGTTGGGCACACAGTCAACCAGCACAGTGTTGAGGCCGTCTTACACTTTGCGGCTTACTCGCTGGTTGGCGAGTCGATGAGCAATCCGTTTAAGTACTTTGAAAACAACAGCGTGGGGACAATGCACTTTTTGCAGACGCTCTTAGAAAATGGCGTCAACAAGTTTGTCCTCTCCTCTACTGCGGCCCTGTTTGGCACCCCTGAACGCATTCCCATTGATGAAGCGAGCGTCATTCAACCAGGCAGTGTCTACGGTGAATCCAAGTATTTTATTGAGCGCGTCCTGCATTGGCTGGCGCAAACCCAGCACCTACGCTATGTGAGCTTGCGCTATTTTAATGCCGCAGGTGCCTCTAAAACCTATGGCGAAGACCATCGCCCAGAGAGTCATTTGATCCCACTCGTTTTAGACGTTGCACGGGGCAAACGGGCTAACATCAAAGTTTTTGGTGATGATTACCCAACGGCAGATGGCACCTGTGTCCGCGATTACGTTCATGTTGAGGACTTAGCAGATGCTCACGTGTTGGCGCTCGAGTCCCTCAATCAAGACGGTACAGCGAACGTCTACAACTTGGGTAGCGGTCAAGGTTACTCTGTGCAACAGGTCATTGAAACCTGTCGGCAGGTAACTGGGCACGCGATTCCTGCTGAGGTTGTAGCGAGGCGCGCAGGCGATCCAGCGGCACTTGTGGCGGACTCGAGCTGCATTCGTGAAACGCTCGGCTGGCAGCCAAAGTTTGATGATTTAACTGCTATGGTGACGTCTGCTTGGGCATGGTTTCAGGCGCACCCTGAAGGTTACAAGTGATGATGGCGCTTAATTACCTCGAGCTAGCTGATGAAACCATTGCCGAGCTAACCTCGGAAGGCGTTGTCATCAAGACCACTCAAGACGCTCTTGACATTTTAGCGAACGCCCAGTATCAAGGCGCAAGTCATCTAATTATCTATGAACACCAGCTTGTCAAAGAATTTTTTGACCTCAAAACAGGTCTAGCAGGTGACATCCTCCAAAAGTTTTCTAACTATCAGATGAAGCTCACCATAGTCGGCAGTTTTGAGCAATATCAAAGCAGTAGCTTAAAAGCGTTTATGACAGAGAGTAACCGAGGGCAGCAGGTTGCGTTTGCGGCGGATAGGGCCGCCGTAGTTGGTGAGGCAGAGCACTCAACACAATAAACCTATAGCTGTAGGTAGTTTAGGACAACGTTGATGACACCGTATGCAGATGTCAATGTATTGCTAGCTGAGCTTGTTCAGGGACTTAGGGATGTGCTCGAGCTAAACCTTCTCGGCATCTACCTATATGGTTCCTCCATCACAGAAGACTTCGACATCAGCCTAAGTGATGTGGACTTGTTAATTGTCGTTGCTTCAGATGTTGGCGCGAATATGTTTAGGCAACTGGACAATCTACATCATATGCTGGTAGCACATCATCCGCATTGGAACAACCGTATTGAACTTGCTTACTTAACACCCAAAGCACTACAGACCTTCAAAACAGAACAAAGTACCTTTGCAGTCATAAGCCCTAATGAACCTTTCTGCTATACAACCGCAGGTAGAGAATATTTGCTCAATTGGTGGATGGTACGTGAACAGAGTGTGACGTTGTTTGGTCCAAACCCGCAAACGTTCATTGCAACCATTTCTAAAACGGAGTTCCTTAACTCGGTTAGAGAGATGTTCATTTTTGGCGTGATCAGTGGTTACCCACCATTTACACACGCCAGGACCAAGCTTATGTGATATTGACGTTTTGCAGAGCTTTGTACGCACTTGAATTTGAGGAGCAAGTATCTAAAAAACGTGCCTCGAGCTGGGCACAGAAAGCATTTCCACAGTGGCAACCGCTAATTCACAACGCTTTTTTGTGGCGCAAAATTCATCACGATGATATTGACCATCACGCAACCTTAGCTAAAACACACAGGTTTGTTGACTTTGCTATGAATGAGATACTAAACAGGTCGTAGCTGACAAAATGACACGCACCTTACCCCTAAGCTAACCCTTCAGGCATAAAATCGACCATGACTTACCGAAAATTAGGGAATAGCGGCCTGCAAGTCTTTCCATTGGCACTTGGCACCATGCAATTTGGCTGGACTGCCGACGAAACAACATCTCTTGGCATTATGGATGCGTTTCTAGAAACAGGCGGCAATATGATTGATACCGCCGATATCTATAGTATGTGGACACCCAACAACCCGGGCGGCGTCTCCGAAAACATTATTGGGCGCTGGCTAGCAAGTCGCAAAAATCGTGAGCAGGTTGTGGTGGCAACCAAAGTACGCGGCGCTATGGGTGCAAATGGTGCTGAGGGCAGGAGTCACCCACTCCAACGTGAAGGCCTCTCGCGCCGCTGGATTTTAAAAGCCTGTGAAGATTCGTTGCGGCGATTGCAAGTTGATGTCATCGATCTATACCAAGTTCACTGGGTAGATAACCAAGTACCGATTGAAGAAACCTTGTCTGCTCTTACAGACTTAGTTCACAAGGGTTATGTGCGCTATATTGGCTGCTCCAATTTTAGTGCGTGGCGGCTTATGCAGGCTTTGTGGGCAGCCGACAAACACGGCTATGAGTCGTTTGTGTCTATTCAGCCTGAATACAATATATCTGACCCTATTCGTGAAGAATTTGAACGGGAACTGGCTCGAGTCTGCGAGACCTATGACATCGGCGTCGTTCCTTACAGCCCGCTAGCAGGTGGGTTTTTAACAGGTAAATATCGCCGCGATCAAGAGTTGCCAGACAGTGTTCGTGCTAAGGGCATTTCCAAACGCTTTTCAGACAAAAATTGGAACATTATCGAGGCTGTAGTAGACATTGCTAGCAAGCACAACGTACATCCTGCACAAGTTTCGTTGGCGTGGCTACTTTCTAAGTCTTACATGACTGCACCGATTGTTGGAGCCAACAGTGTTGAGCAGCTTCAAGGGGTTTTACCTGCGGCGACGCTCGAGCTATCCCCAGACGACATTACCCGCTTAGATAAGGTTTCTAGCTGGGAACTTTCGCGAACAGAACTAGAAATTTAACGCAGGTTTAGGCTTGTCTTCACGCTTGAAATTGGGAAAGCCCACTTAATTTTGAGCGTAACGATAGTGTTCTCAACATTACAAGAGACTTGCCCTGAGTCTTTCATCTTTGCTTGACAGCTGTCACGGAGGTCATCATGACACGTCCACCCTCGAGCCCTAAAGTTACTGTTATTGGTGCAGGCAGCTTATTTTTTGGCCGGCAAGCCATCTGGCAGATGGTTGACTCACCACATTTAAATGGCGGCACACTCTCCTTGGTTGATACCAATCCTCAACGCCTTAAAACGCTTAAAACCGTTGCCGAAAAAGTGATTGCTGAAACAGGAGTGGCGCTCACCTTAGAAACCTCCGCCCATTGGCAAGACGCCCTACCAGGCTCCGATTTTGTCGTCTTAAGCTTTGCACGCGACACAGTTAAGTACCGCGGTATTGACTGTAACGTGTCCGAAAAATACGGTATTCGCATGTGCTCAGGTGACACCATTGGCCCCGGTGGGGTGTTTCGGGCTATGCGCGAGTTTCCACTTATTCTCGAGTGCGCAAAAGACATTGAACAGCTTTGCCCCGAGGCTTGGGTGATTAACTACATCAATCCCTCAGCCGTTCATGGCATCGGGCTACAGCAGTTTGCACCTAAGCTCAAAAGCTTTGCACTTTGCGACAGTCTGCATATGCCGCATATCAAACAGCGCTACGCTGCACGTGCTGGCATCATCAAGTCAGATGAGCCTCTGAGCAAAGAGATGGATACGCGCTTTGACATGCACATTGCTGGCGTCAATCACTTCACGTGGATGCTCAAAGCTGAGTTTGATGGTCAAGACGTCATGCCCAACATCGCTGAGAGTATTCGCAGGCAAGCTGCCACCGAAACAGATGGC
This sequence comes from Deinococcota bacterium, assembly GCA_039034155.1. Taxonomy (GTDB): domain Bacteria; phylum Deinococcota; class Deinococci; order Deinococcales; family Trueperaceae; genus JBCCBI01. Next base: position 4,277 of record JBCCBI010000420.1, read on the forward strand.
GGCGATACTGGTGCCAAAGCTAAGTTCAACAGCAAAATTGGCTACACACTTTACGAAGCTTTTGGCGTTGTGCCCGTTTGTGTTGCCCACACCAAAGAGTACGTACGCTACTGGCAAGGGTTGGGCAAACTACCGGATGAGGTGCCGCCTTTATCTATTTGGGAAACCGAAGATCGTTACGCAAGGCACGACGCTATGTGGCGGCAGCTCGAGGACTTTGCTAACGGCAAAACACCTATATCTCAGTACATGACGACCTTTGGCCCCGATCACGCCACCGACATTATCGAAAATATGGTGGGCAACCTAGCTAAGCCTTTTTACATCAACACAGCAAATCAAGGTGCTGTTACCAACATGCGTGACGACGCATTTTTAGAGTTACTTTGCGATGTAGATATGTCTGGGCCCAAACCACGCCCAGTTGGAGACATGCCACGCGGTTTACGGGCAATGCAAGAACTCATTTTAGAAACTCATGAACTTACGGCTGAGGCTATTTTCAAACAAGACAAAACGCTGTTAAGGCGCGCGCTGTTAATCGACCCACTCACCAATTCACTAGCTGATACCGACGCACTGATAGGAGAACTGCTCGAGCAAGAACGTGAGGTTTTGCCAAGTTATTGGTATGAATAAAGATTCATATTCCTAAATAGCCATTTAGTAAGTCAAACTACCCTTACTAG
>JBCCBI010000421.1:0-4965 GCA_039034155.1 Deinococcota bacterium
CCAACGCTTAATTGGCTGTAAATCCGAGATAGTGGCCGTATGGATAGCTCCGACAGGCGTATTCTGAAGGTGGCGATACCAACCAAACCCTCAACCGTGGGGGGCGGCAAATTACTGGTGGCGTACTCAGCACCATCTCTGACCGCAATAACAACTTCAACTACACCTTTTATCAAGGCACATCCATGGCAGCACCTCACGTAGCAGGCTTAGCTGCACTTATGTTGGCTAAAGAGCCGAACCTCACAGTAAGTCAACTGCGGACCCGCTTGCGCTTAGCTTCTCGCCCGCTAGACGCAACTGCCTGTGTGCGCCCTAGCGGTAATGAGTGTGGTGCTGGTCTAATTGACGCTGCGGCTGCACTGACCGTAACTGAAGGGGGTCAGCAGCCTAACTTTGCGGCACTTCCTGCGTTTAATCCCAACCGTGTGCCAACACTGGTCATCGCGTTCTTTTGTCTAGACGCCGCCTGTGACGAGGTTGACTTCGGTGACCGCTCGCCACTTATTGACGTACCCACAACTGGCGACGCCGTTCCTTATGAATTTGAGAACCTCGAGCCTGGTACCTATGAAGTGATTGGTTGGCAAGATTTAGACGAAGACGAAACTGTAGATGACGACGAACCTTTTGGGTTTACCGATCCGTTTGAGCTAGATGCTAGCGAAACTAAAACAGGTGTCAACGTTGATTTAGAAACGCTGATTATTAGTGATGAAGAGCTCGAGTCCCAGTCTACGCCTACTGGCAAACGCGCCCGCCTCACCAATAGGCTCAGATAATCATCTTGTTGAGTTGAGCATCTGGTGAACAGCAACCTTACAATCAATATTGGCCCAATGTTTCACAATTTTAAAGTTGAAGCTGAGTAAGACTTAAGCAGTTTAACTCATTTTCAATAACATGAATAACTACTTCCTTTGTGGAGGTAGTTATTCACGTGCTGGGCTCGAGTGACTCTTTAAGACCTATGCCTAAAATAACTAAGACCGAAGTCCTAGCCCAACCTCTTTTAGAACGGCAACGTCATCTTGATCAAGAGACCCGTCAGGTAAAGGCCCTGAGTTCAAAAGTAAATTTGCACCTGCACGGTTGACATCCTTAAGTAGGTCATAGACTTCAGACACAGTGCGACGACGCCCCTCGAGGTTTGCTTGATAGCCCCAAGACACCGGGTCAACAATCATCGTTGTGCAGACCTCGAGCTTTTTTTGAACGGATGTTAGTTTGCCTTGTTTATCTGGCGCATCTTCGCTGTTAGGAATATAGTGTTCAGGCGTAAAAAAATCTTCTGTGCCCAAAAGGCCTTGTTTATAGGCAATAAGCGCGTGAGGGCTTGTTGTACGAATGTACTCGTATAGCTCAGCACATTTAAACGCTTCAACGTTGCCACTCATAGGCACAGCTATACCATCAAGCCAAATACCTGCAACGCTCGGGAACATCGTGAGAAGTTCGCCGATCTGGTTTTTCATAAACTCAAGATAGAGCTCGAGGTCGTGCTCCTCTCCGTAAGCGTAAGCACGCTCAGGTAGGTCATACTCGGGTCTGGCGTTACCGCCCCATGCGTCATTGTTGGGTGCGTGGGGGTGCTTCCAATCCCGACCATGTGAGTAATAAAGAAAAAGACCTAAGCCACGTTCTTCACACGCCTCTACAAGCTCAGCAACAAGGTCACGCCCCGCCGGGCTACTGGTGCTTTTAAAGTCAGTCAACGCGGTGTCCCAAAGGCAAAAACTATCGTGATGTCGGGTTGTTATATTGATGTAGCTCATACCGCAGTCTTTAGCAAAATCAGCAATAGCTGCCGCGTCAAATTTATCTGCTGTAAACTTGTCAGCTAACTTTGCGTAATCATCAAGATAGATGGTCTCGCGGTATTGCACCCACTCATGTCGGCCTAGTATTGAATACAGACCGTAGTGTAAAAAAAGACCGTAGCTTGCTTGATCAAACCATTGACGGTTAGCTTCTCGAGGGTCCTTAAAGTAAAGGTTTTCAAAGGGTTTTAGATAGTTAGGTACTGTTGTCAAGAGTATCCTTTCGGTGTCTTAGTTTAGTTTTTATGAGTTGCTTCTAAAAGACAGGTGTCATTTGTTAAGTGTTGCCACGACCTTAGCTCGAGCCTGAGTGACTCGAGCAGCTCGGTAAATTCAGAATTATCAGCGAGGTTGTCGAGTTCGTGCGGGTCACGTTTTAAATTAAAAAGCTGGTTTGTATATTGACCTTTAACGTGATACTCGATTAGCTTGTAGTCACCCCGCCGCACCATGCGTTGGTAGGAACTATCTACCGACAGGTGATAGCTTGACTGGTAAGCCGCGAAGATGCTCGAGCGGTGGTTTTGTTTTTTGCCTTGCACTAGCTGTAATAGGCTGTTACCTTCATTGCTAGCAGGTATCGCTATATCTGCAAGTTCGCACAAGGTTGGGAAGATATCATATAGGTAGCAAAATGCGTCGCGCTGCTGGTGTTTAGGAATGCCAGGCCCCGCCATAATAAGCGGGACGCACATGCTGTGCTCGTACATATTTTGTTTGCCTAAAAGGGCGTGTTGCCCTACACCTAAACCATGATCAGCCGTGTAAACAATAATCGTATTTTGAGCATCGTTACGTTTTGACAGGGCCGTCAAGACCTGCCCAATTCTGTCGTCAAGGTGGCTTATCATGCCGTAGTAGTCGGCTATGTGCTGCTTTATGTCTGCTTCGTTGCGTGGGTAACTGGCTAGCTCCTCATCTCGAATGTCCATAACACCATTGTCAAAAGGGTGCGTGGTCATAAAGTTTTTAGGGAGGCTTACACTGTCAGGGTCATAGCAAAACTCTTTAGGGGGAGTGCGCGGGTCGTGTGGCGCAGTAAACGCAAGATACATAGCAAAGGGTTTGTCTTCTGTGTAGCTGTCTAAAAAGTCAGTTGCAGCGTCTGTAAACAAATCCGTAGAGAACTTTTCACCTGTATAGCATTGGTCGTCACTGTACTCTCCAGAAGGATCAAAGTCATAAATCGGTACAGCATAATGATCTGACATACCTCTAAAAAAGATAGCTTCACCACTATCAAAACAGCGTGCGTAATCAGCTTTTGGATTATGCCACTTGCCAATACCGTGGGTATGGTAGCCGTTTTCACGTAATAATTCGGGCCAAAGTTTGACGTGCTCAGGAAATTCGTAAGGAGGAAACGCCTCTGTTGGATCTAAAGGCTGACACGCATTAAAAAGTGAACGCCCTGAGAGTTGCATGGCACGACTTGGTAAACAAACTGCAGGTGAGGTTGACCCCATAATATACGTGTGGCTAAGCGTTGTTCCTTGCTGAATGAGGCTGTCTAAATTGGGCGTCTTGACTTCAGGATTACCTACTGCGTTTATAGCACTATGCCTGTGGTCATCGGCAATCATAAAAATGATATTGGGTGTTGACACGTTGTCACCTCAGCTAAAGATAGTTTTTAGACTTTACATGGCGTAATAAATTAGGATTTAACTTGCCGTCTAAATTGGTGACGGTCAAGTAGCGCTGTCTAGGCTGACAGTGAATTTGGGGTAGAACATCTACCTACACCCATGTCGTTATTTCAGGAAAAGCTCAATAACCGGCACGGTAACGTTGGGCTTAGTGACGGGTAGCTCAAGCGTCAAACTGCCTTCCTGACCTGACATCCCTGTATTTTGGGCTTGAGCATTAGGGTCAAGCGTAATCATCTTGACCTCAGAAGCGTCATGTAAAAACTGGGCGTAGTCTACTTTGTTCGCAAACCCATCTAAATGAATATGTTTAAAAGGGTAATTAAATATGTGTAGGTAGAGCGTCTTACCGTTTTGCGTGTAGCGGCAATCAACTGGGGGTGTAAACTCACTTTGCGTGCAGCCGTAAATTGAACGGCCGTGCTGGTGCATCCAGCGACCCATACCATTGAGACGGTCTAATGCTCTTACATCAAACTCGCCGCGTCCTGTTGGCCCAACATTTAACAGTAAATTGCCGCCTTTGCTGACGGTATCAATAAGCATCTGGACGAGTTGCTCAACACTTTTCCAGCTTGTTTCATCACGGTGGTATCCCCACGACCCGCTAAAGGTTTGACAAGCTTCCCAGACAATAGGCTTGCCATCCACAGTTGGCCAGCTTCGTGGTTGATACTGCTCAGGTGTCTTAATGTCCCAACCTTCGTCAAGGTCCAAGCGGTCATTAAGGATGATGTTGGGCTTAAGCGTCCGAATCATCTCGAGCAAGGTCTCACTTTGCCAATCCTCTTTACCTTTGCCAAGCCAATCTTTGGGTCGCCCATGCTTACCAGCCGGATAGCTAAAGTCAAACCACATGATGTCAAGGTCATACTGCTCGAGCAGTTCCTTGGTTTGCCCATGCAAGTAAGCCGCATATTTTTGAATATCTCTTGTTTTGTTGAGGTTGGCTCTACCCGGATGATTGCGCATAGCGTGCAAATCATCAACGGGGAACTCGGGGTGATGCCAGTCGATAATAGAGTGGTAAGCGCCCAAGCGAAGCCCTTGATTTTTAAACGCAGTAAACATCGGTGTTAAGACATCTTTGCCATAAGGTGTATTGCTTGATTTGTAGTCTGTTAAATTACTGTCCCACAGGCAAAAACCATCATGGTGTTTGCTGGTGACAACCATATATTTCATACCTGCATTTGCGGCTGCTTCAGCCCATTGATCAGGATCATATAAGTCAGGATTAAAGTACTGAAAATATTTATCGTAGACGTCATCAGGTATTTCTTCTCGTTGTTTAATCCACTCATGTCGGGCAGGTAACGCGTATAGCCCCCAATGTATAAACATGCCAAAACGGTCATGAGTGAACCAGCTCGTATCACCTGCTGTTGGAGTCGGAAGGCGCATGGTAATTCCCTTCTAAATAAGTATCAGGTTTAGCAAAAACCCTGAACTTGACGTAAATTTATAATTACATCACCCAAAACTTTGCCACGAGC
>JBCCBI010000422.1:0-4946 GCA_039034155.1 Deinococcota bacterium
CGCGCAAACTTCGCGTCCGCGACGGACGTCACCTTTGACACGCGCGGTGAGATGGTCGACGGCATTCGCACCTGGGACCTCGCCCAGGCGTTTGCCGGTGAGCCTCAACAATGCCGGCAATGTCAGCCCCGAGTGTCCCGTAAGTGGGCTTAAGTATGCCATTAGAAAAGCGTACTGGGAAAGGTTCGCCGCGCATATTGTGCCAATCCCAAGGATTGACAGAGGCAGCGTGAATTTTCACAAGAACCTCATTGGCTTGGGGTTGGGGACGTGTAACGTCTGTGAGTTTGAGGACGTCAGGTGGGCCGTAAACGGTATTGACAAAGGCTTTCATGTCAACCTCTCTTAGGTTGGGTAATTTTTTGATGATTCGTGGGGATGAGACTCACAGGTACACGTGGTAGCCTCAAATCGCCTAGCTTTTTAGCAGCCCATCACTTAGTTTCAAGATAACCTTTAACCCGAACGTGATAGCTCATGGTATGGGGGCATCGCATTACTATTTGATAGTTTGAGGTATTGCCTGCACTCTGGCTATGCGGCCGTATTAAAAGATTGTCTCATGTAGGTTCTCACAAATCATTCCAATAAATGCCTTCAGCAACGTATTTGCTAAAGGCTGTTTAGCTACTTGCAAGCATAGCGATAAGCTAGGGCAAGGTACAGAAACTAAAGTAGGGTTGGTGATGGGAGTGTTCAAACGGTACTAAAGTTTGGTTGTTATCAAAAATGTAATGAGGTGGTTGGTAAAGTTGTGCTTTAGTAGCTACTCATCTAACGATGTGACTTCACAATAGTGCTAGAGCTCGAGCTTTGGCCACCGCTTCTGTTCGCCGCTGCACTAGAAGTTTGCCAAAGATGTTGTGGTTGTGTCCCTTTATTGTGCTGAGCGACACCGACAAGCGTTCAGCAATCTCTTGATTGGATAAGCCCTCAGCGATGAGCTGGAGTACCTCGAGTTCACGTCCACTTAAAGGCTCAACGAGCTTATCTTGTGGTGTAGCTTGCGCTATCATAGTTGGTTGACGTTCAGTACCGTTCATAAAATCTAAGAGTTTGCTAACATAATGGCTGCCGGCACCTTGAACGTGCGCTTCTTTCAAAAGCTGCTGCATGGCTGCACCTTCATCCGTAAAGAGCCGAACATAGCCTTCAGGCTCAGCTAGTGTTAGCGCCCGACGAAGTGGCTCGAGTCCTGCCAGAGGTTTGTCCTGTGCGTGTGCTAGCAATGCCTGCAACACCAAGATTTCTAGCACACTTGCCATTCGCCCACCTTTCTCTGCCGCTGCCAACAAGCGTGAAAGGAGTTGGCTGGCATCTTCAACGCGGTCTTGTGCCATAAGAAGCCGTGCCAAGGTGATGTGTTCAAACTCGAGCAAAAAAGACACGTCATCGTCTACCTTCAAATCACGTTCACGCGCCCAAGTTGCGGCTTTATCAACGTCACCTTGTAACAGCCAGACTCGAGCTTTTAAGGCAGCTACAGGACGCCTGTCAGGGAGAGGCATAGGGTAATAAACCTGTTCGGCGGCATCTAGATACGTAAGGGCGGCCTCATAATCACTTTGGGATTGATACACGCTTGCCCGAGCCAGTTGCACACGGTACTGCCAGTACGGCGAGGCGGTGGCTTCACCAAGGTCTAGGCTGCGCTGGAAATGGTGGTGTGCTTCGGCAGATTTTCCTTGCTCACGGTAAATTTCACTGAGTCCAAGATGAAACTCAGCTGTACCTTGAATCTTGGGTTGGCCACGCTCTTTAATAAGCTGTAGAGTGGTTTGGTAACAACTAGTAGCATCGTGTAAGCGTCCTTGTGCTAGACGAATATCTGCCAGCGCAAAGGTGGGACTAACTGCAAACATCAAATTCCCTGCCCGTAACCAACGCTGCGAACTGTCAGCTAACCTTACAAAAGCTGCATCCAAGTCTCCAAGCATCAATTGTGCTAGCCCTGTAAGGGAACTGGCAATACCCTGACTGTAGTCATCATTGTCGTTGGCATAGTCCCTTGCCCGACCAGCATGATGAATGGTGTGTTCAGGTTGGTGACGGGCTGAGGCAAGAAAGGCGTGGGCATTTTCGAGTGACGCAAGATACGCTTGTTGTTTGGGTGAGTTGGGTAATGTCTGAAACCCTTGCGCTGCAGCAGCTAAGTGCGGCGCTACAGCATCCAAGTCTCCAAAATTAAGCAGTTGCCAAGCATAACTCAAACTCAAAATAGGCCGCTGTGTGATGATGGTGTTGGGCAAAGCGCGTAGCCACGCTAAGTTGGCAGGACTTTGAAACTTCTGTTTTCCTACGAGGGACCACTCTCGTTCCATCACATCCGCAGCACGCTCATAAGCTTTGGCGTCTAGTGCATGATGAATCGCCTCGGCCAGCGAGCCTTGCTGTTCAAACCACTGGCTTGCGCGCATATGCAATTCAGGGATGTAGCCGGCATTGAGTCGCTCAAGGCGTGCCCGCAGCGCATCAGCAAAAAGATGATGATAACGATACCAAAGGCGTTCGTTATCTAAAGGAATCAGTAACAAACCAGCTCGTTCGAGATAGTCCAAGGTATCTTGACTATCTGAGCGTGCCATCAGGCTGTCACAGAGGGGGGCACAAAAGCGTTTGAGAATTGCAGTGTGTAGTAAAAAAGTCTGCACTGCTGCGGATTGGTGTTGCAGGATTTCTGCTAGCAGATAGTCCAGCACAAAATGGTGACTACCCGAAAAAGAGGTGATGAACTGACTTACGTCCTCCTGCGCTCTCATAGAGATGGCAGCAAGGTGCAAACTGGCAATCCACCCTTCGGTCCGCGACTCGAGGGTGGCAATGTCACTGGCTGAAAGCGCTAATCCCATCACCTGATTTAGAAACTCATCGGTCTCATGTCTTGTAAATCGCAACTCAGACATACGAATTTCTGTCATTTCACCGCGAACGCGTAGGCGCGACAACGGAAGCTGTGGGTCTTCACGGGTGGTTATAACAAGGTGTATCTGTGGGGGTTGATGCTCTATTAAAAAACACAAAGCATCATCTATATCTTGATTATCAATGACATGGTAGTCGTCTAGCACGAGAATAAACCGCGCGTCTAGTGTGCTGATGTCATTGATGAGTCCCGTGAGCAGCGTATCTGTGGGTGGGGTTTGTGGAGACTCGAGCGCAGCAAGCAAGCCTTGACCAAGCGTTGGGTTTATCTGCTCTAAAGCGTTAGCAAGATAGCTCAAAAAACGCCTGAGGTCGCTATCATCTTCATCTAGTGAGAGCCACGTTGCAGGTTCTTTGCAGGTAGCCAGCCAAGCGCTTACAAGGGTAGTTTTGCCAGAGCCAGCGGGTGCTGCAAGCAAGCTGAGTTTGCGCTTGAGACCTGTGTCAAGCGCCTCGAGAAGGCGGGGACGGTCAACAAGGTTGGCTCGAGGCTGGGGAACATACACCTTGGTGGCTAGGATGGGAAAAGCCATTGAGCTAAGTATAAAGCGGAAGAGGCTAAAAAAGATTCAAAATCCTCTTCCGCTATAGTGCGTGCTTAAGTACCTCCAAGTTGAAAAGTGGGGTTTATGAAACTCAGCAGCGCCCATCCTTAACCGCTAAACGCCATCTGAAAACTGTGGTTTCCAGATAGGAGCTACTTAACACATGCCTTTGTTACAAATGAATGCATCATACGCTTACACATATAGCGTTTCCATCTGGAGTTACCCCGGCAACTTCAGATGCGAGCTAGGCGAGTCGAAATAAACCCACTCAGTGTTGTGAACGTATCCTGGAACTGTTTATAGAAATATCTTCTGCAAATAATACTGGCACTTCCAATGTCGCATAATGACCTCCATGCGGCATCTCACTCAAGTGCTGCAAATTAGGAAACCGTTTAGCAGACAATCACAATCATGCTTATGATCTTCAAGTCTTATCTTCAAAAAGGGATAAAGGCAGTAGTATTTATGTTCCTCTTTGAATAAAATCTGCGACCCGCTCAGCAACAAGTACAGTCGGAGCCATCGTATGGCCGCTTATTAAGTTGGGGATGGATGAAGCATCGGCAACGCGTAGCTTGTCAATGCCCCGAACCTGTAGCTTGGTATTGAGAACAGCCATAGGGTCAGAATCTATGCCCATCTTGACCGTTCCAACTGGGTGATAAATTGATTCTGCACGACCTCGGATGTATTCCACAATTTCATCATCTGTGGCAGTGGGTTGGATAGTCAAGGTTTCTGGATCGGTGAACCCTTTTAGGGATTGGGTTTGGGTTAATTTCAAAGCAGCGCGAATACCACTAATGTATGCTTTGATATCTGCTTCTTCTGCAAAGTAATTGGTATCCAATAGTGGTGCATCCTGTGGATTAGCTGAAGCTAAACGAACGCTACCGCGACTTTTGGGTTGTATCAATCCCACATTGATATAGTAGCCAGCGTTTTCGGGTGGTGGTGCGCCGTATTGCATAGGTGCATTGATATTAAACATCATCTCTAAATCAGCCACTGGCACATCAGGTGAAGATTTAAAAAAGGCTGCACTGGTGTTTTCAGCTACAGCTAGCGGACCATATCCTGTACGCCGCCATTCAGCCAGTTGTGCTGGATCTTGAGCATTGGCGCGTAGTGAAACGCCGATACCATCTGGCGAAGTGACGCCTACATCTGTGCGCATATGATCAGCTAGGTTTGCACCAACGCCTGGCAAATCCTTTTTGACTTCAATCCCTAAACCTTGCAACATACGTGCTGGACCCACGCCAGAAAGCATCAAAATCTGTGGACTGTTAATGGCACCAGCGCAAAGGATAATTTCCTTGTTGACGTTAACCTGCTTGGTCATACTCATGAGTTGCACTTATACCCCCCTGCCATGTTCGATGATTAAGGCGAATCTACGAGATGCTAAGGGACACTTAGCTGAGCTGATGAGGGCACGTAAGCTGCGCCAGTGAGGCATTAAGTAGTCAC
>JBCCBI010000423.1:0-4925 GCA_039034155.1 Deinococcota bacterium
ATTTCTACCATTGCAACGACAACTGAAATTTATCAATACTTACGCCTTCTGTATGCGAAAGTAGGAACCCAGCATTGCCCTGATCACGACTTACCTATTGAAGGTTTTTCTAGTGCGTCTGTCACAATCTGCGGTGAGGTTGGGTCATCAGTGACTTTGAAGACATAGCAACCTTTGTATTCACTGCCTACTTGGTAGCCGGCGAGTTGGCCATCTTCCAGCCTCACCCCAAACGGTGGATCGGTAAAAAAGATGTTGCCATCACTGCGCACGCACAGGTCATTTGTCGAGTTCAAAATAGCCTCACCATGATGACTTGCTAGCGTCGTTAAGCTACCGTCCTGCTCATAACGAGTGATGCGTTTGGTACTGTGCTCGCAGGCGAGTAAGCGTTCATCAGTATCTAGATAAAGACCAATTGCAAAGTGGCTATTCTGCACGTATGTGGATAATCCCTCAGCCTCCGACCAACGCATGATGTGGTTGTTGGGAATATCTGTAAAGAGTACACATTGCTGTGAAGGGTGCCATACGGGACCTTCCGTAAACGCCATGCCGGTTGCCACTTGACGAAGCTCGGCGTCAGCGTTCACGACCTCATCAAACTGAGGCTGTAAGCGTTCCACATTTGTCATGGTTGCGCCCCTTTCATGATTGACTACTCGTGCGCGTCCACGTGTCGATCAGTACAGCCACAATAATGACCGTTCCTTTGGTGACAAGTTGCAGCGTGTAGGTCACGTTCATAAGCGTAAGCGCGTTATTGAGGATGCCAATGAGCAGCGCGCCCAGCACAGTTCGCGCCAGTGAGCCGCGCCCGCCTACAAAACTGGTGCCACCAATGACGACAGCGGCAATCGCATCCAGCTCAAAGCCAATCATGCCTTCGGGTTGACCGTTGCCCAAACGCGCTGTGTAGACAATGGCTGCGAGTGATGTAACTGCGCCTGCTAGCGTAAACACCGCAATTTTGACGCGCCGCACAGCAATACCAGCCAGCCGCGCAGACGCCTCACTTCCACCTACTGCGTAGATGTTGACACCAAAGCGCGTGCGGGTAAGAACAAAGAGCAAGACGATAAAAATGCCTGTTGCAAACCAGACGGGAGCGGGTATCTCGAGCGGATTTGCTCGCGCAAAAATATGCCTGTAAGTATTGTTTCGAAAGGTAATAGTTGACGCGTTCGTAATGGCTAACGCTAGGCCGCGAATCATGCTGAGCGTTCCCAGCGTCACAATAAATGATGGAATCTTGCCCAGTACCGTAATAAGTCCATTCACCAGTCCGCACAACGTTCCAGTGAGAATACCTGCAACCATCGCTATTGGAAACGGCACCTCTCGCCGTAAAAGTACCGCGATCATCACGCAAGCGATGCTGCCGATTGCACCAATGCTGATGTCAATTTCACCGATCAGAATGATGAACGTCATGGCAAACGCGGTGATGAGCAGCAACGTTGTCTGTCGCCCAATATTAGCTAGGTTATTTGGGTGGAAAAACACGCCCACAAACCTGTCACTTACCAGAGCAAACACGAGCAACATCGCCAGCACGACAAAGACAATGCCAAATTGCCCGACGTTCTGGCGTGAGAAAAGTCTGCCAAGTCGAGATGGTTGCGTTGAACTTGGTGTAGCTGAGGTTGTGGTCATGCGTTAGAAAGTGATGTGTGAACAATCATGGTGACGTTCCTTGTTTTGAAAGGAGTGGCTCGAGGCGGGGTGGAAACTGTGCGAGATGCCGTCGTAGATGGTTGATGTTGTGTTCGTGTGTGGGGAAAGGGAGAGGGGGCGAAAGGGGGATTTCATTGGCTCTATCCTGACATCGTGGCAAGTTGGTGGTCGTGAGTATTTAGTGTGTCTGATGGCGCTAATGCCTTCATGATTGGATGGCTTAGTGTGTCCAGCGGTCAAGAAGCACGGCCAGAATGACAATGCCGCCTTTGATAATGAGTTGGTAGTATGACAGGACATTTAAGAGAGTGAGGCCGTTGTTGAGGATGCCGATGAGGAGCGCGCCCAGCACGGTGCGCCATAGCGCGCCGCGGCCGCCAGTAAAACTAGTACCACCTAACACAACGGCCGCGATAGCATCTAGCTCGAGGTTCCGCGCACCTTCCACAAACCCCGTCCCAATGCGGGCTGTTTGCAACAGCGCGCCAATGCCTACCACCACGCCTGCCAGCGTAAATGCCCGCAACTTAATGACATCCGCTGGAATTCCGGACAAACGCGCCGCGCTAGCATTACCGCCGACAGCATAAATCTCTCTACCAAAGCGGCTGCGAGTGAGGAGTGTCTGTAACAGAATAAAAAGCACCGCTGCATACCACACGGCGATGGAGATTCCCAGCGGCTCAGCTTGGGCAAAGAGTCGTAAAAACGTTGGATTCGTCACCGAAATGGCGATGTTGTTAGTCACCGTAATAGCCACGCCTCGAGCAATACTTGCCATTCCCAACGTGACAATGAATGAGTGAACTCGCCCCTTGACGCTGATAAGCCCGTTGATGAGGCCAATAAGCCCGCCGCTCACAAGCGCAATGAGGATGGCAACAGGAAGCGGCACGCCGTCTCGCAAACTCATCGCCACAAAGATTCCAATAAGACTTGTGACTGCACCGATGCTCAGGTCAACATCACCTAACAAAATCAAAAACGTCATGGCAAAAGCAGCCACCATCAGCAAGACCGTTTGCCGGCCGATGATTAAAAAGTTGTTGGGGTCAAAGAAAAAAGGGCTGGTGAGTGAGAAAAAGATAAATAATGCGACGATACCGATGAGCACACCTGACGTGCTCACAAGTTGTTTGGCGCGGCTTGCTAGCGAGGAATTAAGGTTGCTCACCGTCATGCGGCGTGCTCCTGTCCGCCAAACGCTAACGCTAAAACCTGTTCTTCCGTGGCACCTTCAGCAGGCAAAATGTCTGTGACTTGCCCTTGCCACATGACCATGATGCGGTCACTCACACTAAGTACCTCAGGAAGTTCAGAAGAGATCATCAGCACGGCGACGCCACTGGCGGCAATGTCGCGGATGAGCTTGTGAACGTCTACTTTGGCACCCACATCAATGCCTCTGGTGGGTTCGTTGAGAATGAGGACTCGAGGTTGTAACGATAACCACTTTGCCAGCACAACTTTTTGCTGGTTGCCGCCGCTTAAACTGTCCACCTGTTGGCCCAAGCTGGCAGTGCGAATGCCAAGGCGCTCAACCCAGGTTTGCGCGCTGGTTTTGAGAGCGCGCAAGTTGAGTAAGCCGGCCTTTGTGTGCTGCTCGAGCCCAGCCAGTGTCAAATTGTTCTGCACGCTCATCATGAGGACTAAGCCTAAGTCTTTGCGGTCTTCGGGTACGTAAGCAATGCCTGCGTGAATCGCAGCTTGGGGTGAGGGTAAATTGATGGGTTGCCCGTCCAAACTCAGCGTGCCAGCATCTGGTTGACGCAAGCCAAACAGTAGCTCGGCAAGTTGGGTTTGCCCGGCACCAACTAAACCCGCCACGCCTAAAACCTCGCCAGCGTGTAGGTTAAAGGTAATGTTGTGCAGGGCATTTGTGACGCTGAGGTTGGCAGCAGTGACTCGAGCCTCACCTGTTCCTTGATGTTCGCCCTCATGCCGACCCACATCCACATTGCGCCCAACCATCAATTCAATCAAACTTTCGCGGCTAAATTCACCCGCTGGGCGCGTAGCGATATGTTGCCCGTCCCGAAGTACGGTGATGGTATCTGCCAGCCGAAACACTTCATCCATCCGGTGGGAGATGTAAATGATGCTCACCCCACGCGCTTTGAGGCGATCTATGAGTGCAAACAGTACCTCTTCTTCGTGTTTACCTAGTGCGGAGGTGGGTTCGTCCATAATCATCAGTTGTGGGCGTTGTTTGACCGCCCTAGCAATTTCCACCATCTGCCGCTGGGCAATGTTGAGTGTTTGTAAGGGTGCGCGCACGTCTAAAGTTAAGTCCAGCTCATCCAGCACGGCTTGCGCGTCTGCGTAAAGCTTGCGCCAATTCACCTGCCACAGCGCCGTCATGGGTTCTTGTCCCAACATGATGTTGCGCCCTACACTCAAATTGGGGAGCACGGTTAGCTCTTGATAAATCATGCCGATGCCGTGATCGCGGGCTTGAATCGGGTCGCGGAAACTTACCTGCTCGCCAGCTAGCGTGAGGCTACCCTCATCCGGCTGATACGCGCCGGACAAAATTTTCATCAAGGTTGATTTACCCGCGCCGTTTTCACCCATGAGCACGTGAACGTCGCCGGGGTGAACGTCAAAGCTGACGTTATCAAGGGCTTTAACGCCAGGAAAATTTTTAGAGATGTTCTGGATTTGTAAAAGGGGGTCAGCCATTTACGTTGCTTTTGTACATATCAAATGAATATGTTGGGCAAGGGAGGCAAATGGTTCGGTACAGCGGAAGTTTATTTCAACCTCGAGCAACGCCTCTAGCACAGGCTCACGCACGTCTTCAGATATGTGATCGTGAAAGATGCGAATGCCTGCTTTGTGCTCAACTTGGAGGTTTGTATCTTCCAAATAACGTGTGATCGTGTCTGGGTGTAAGGCTCGAGCTCCCGAAAACTCGGGTAGGTCTGACGTTTTTGGGCCAGCTTGCGCAACTTCTTTGGCAACATCTGGACTAGCAAACGTTGTCATATCACCTTGCATAACCCGCTTAAAAATAGCAGCGTTTTGGTTGTAAAACATCAGTGAGAGGTGTCCATTAGGAGCTATATAATCACGTAAAATGCCTATGACGTCAGCAGGATTGTGAACCCACCCGAGAACAGCATGGCAAAGCACTAAATCAAACGTGTCTTGGACATGTTGATGTAGGTCTTGGGCACTGGTATGAATTGTCGGCTGGGCTAGATGCCCGCCAGGGCCTGATCCAGGTCGGCGATGATGTCCTCAAC
>JBCCBI010000424.1:0-4915 GCA_039034155.1 Deinococcota bacterium
AGGGGCGGCAGATCATCAACTGTGTGGACGGGGTGAGTGTGACAACATCTGAAGATGTGTACTGGCTTGGTAATGCGCGGTTAGCAGAGCAGTTTGTCACGCACTTGGGGGATGATGTCGAGGCGTGTTTGGCGAGGCTCGAGCACAGTGGCAGTACCCCGCTTATTCTAGGTCAGATAAGTCAGAGTGAGGCTCGAGACGCCCGCGTGTTAGGTGTTCTCGCCGTAGCAGATAGCCCACGCCTGCACGTTAAGGATGCCCTAGAGCAACTTCATCATCAACAGCGGTTGGTTATGCTCACTGGAGATAACCCCCACGTTGCCAAAGCTGTTGCTCACCAAGTGGGCTTAGCGCTTGAAGACGTACACGCAAACCTTCTCCCAGACGAAAAAGTAGGCTATGTTCGTGGGTTGCTCGAGCAGACAAAAGGCAAAGTAGCCTTTGTAGGTGATGGCGTGAACGATGCTGCCGCCCTAGCTGCTAGCGATGTTGGCATCGCCATGGGAGTGGCCGGGAGTGACGCCGCGCTAGAAGCTGCTGATGTTGCCCTGTTAGCTGACGATTTACGCGTGCTCGCCAGTGCCCAGCAGCTTGCCAGAAGGGCCAACCGTGTAGTGCGTCAAAATTTAGTGTTTGCTATTGGCATCATGCTGGTGATGGTGGTTCTTACGCTCTTTGGGAACCTACCTTTGCCCTTAGGTGTCATCGGTCACGAGGGTGGCACCTTGTTAGTTGTGGCTAACGGCTTGCGTCTCCTTATACCGACAACACACGCGACTACATCCAATGCGTAATTTTTGTGTTGGTATCAACATAAATACTGTCAATTTTAGAAATTAAGTTAATAATTACCCTTTGCTTGCTATGGATACTTTTCTGAGGTACACCTTCATCTGGTAAAAACCTTGAGATTCATAATTCAGATAACTTCGTCATCCTGAAAATGCTTGATACACAACAAAATTAACGGCAACAAAAAAGGTCGAGATAAGGCTCGACCTTTGAAAGGGGAATGAGGGTTTAGTGTTAACTAGCTAAGTCGCTAGGGGTAGTTACGTCTGGATGTACTGTTTCAAGTTTGAGGCGAACATTGCGCACCATGAAGACGATACTGCCAATAACAACGCTAGGAATAATCAACCAAGGCATAATAAACGCAATTGCAGCGGCAATGAGTAAAAACTTAAAGGGGATGTTCAAAAATGGCTCACCTTGTTTGCTACGTAGTACTAATTGGCGTGTGTTAAGGCTATCTAACCAAGCCCCTAGAGGTGTAGCAGACATATTCTGCTCATGGTTGTGCTGCTCGTCGGTGTGATGTTCGTTGTGAACGTGGTTGCTAGTAGTATCGATAGATGTTTGGTCTGACATGGTGAATCCTTTCTGAATTGAAGTTAAATGTGAGGTTGAGGTGGTGTATCTCGAGAAAACGCGTTATGCGCTGGCTTGTTATGCGTTGGCTTCAGGTGGCGTGGCGTCGGGTTCGTCTGTTGGTGGAACAGGGTCGGCAGCGGGTGCGCTCCGGCTGGTTGTGCTATTACTTGTCAAGATCACAAATTGTATTTTTAAGACAAACGCGGCAATAAGTGCGGCAACAACGGCGAGCCAGATGAGGCGCGTACCAAGTAAGACAAGAATGGCAACACCCAAGATATTAAACGGCACCCGGATGTAGGGATTACCTTGTTTACTGCGCAGTTCTAACTGGCGCTTGCTACCCATTGCCCATAAGTTGCGAACCCCTGAGATAAGGCTGCTGCTGATTGCTTTCCAATTAATGTTGCTGCTTGAGGTGTTGGTGTGAGTGGTGGTTGACGTATTGTGGCTACTTTCTTCGGTCATGGTTACTGCTCTCCTTCCGAGCGTGTTTCTGAGGTTTGGGACTGACTATCAGGTGCTGTGTCGGTGTTGCTGTCGCGTCGCTCAACGGCGATGGTGAAGTTGGCAACTAGTGCGGCCATGGCACCAAGGGCAGCCCAGACAGGCAGAAGTACTGTGCCAACAACGCCAAACGTAAGCGGGATTTCTATGAGGGTGCGACCATCGTCGTTTTTGATGATGATGCGGCGGATGTTACCTTCGCGCATAAGCTCTTTAATCTTGGTGACAACGGCTTCACCGCTGACGGTAAACTCTTCGGTATCTGGCGAATCTTGTTTCACGAGATGAAAACCTTTCTCGTCCATAGGCTAAGTGTCCTCTCTACATGACGTATGGTTCTGTGTACAAAACTTCTACGTACAAAATCTAGTCTTACGTGTCTTAGTGAGGTTGCGCTGCACAATTAATAATGTGTGCAATGAACCTTGCGAATCAACCTTGGACATTTGGATTAAGCTTGACCTTAACCCTAACGATGACTGAGTGTACGCGCCCTAGGGATGAGTCGTCATCACACCTTGGGGTGAGGCGGGGATCAAAAAGGCTGATGACGCGATGTGAACGGATGTCACCCTCGAGCATGACCTCGACTTAAAGCTCAACGCATCACGTGTAACCCTCACCTTGTATATCCAACTACAAGCCACATTAACCATAACTTGCCTGCCATACGCCATATAGAGTTGTGATGCCATTAGGTTAATGGCACTTTGCCACCTTTTGACTGATATTGATATGTTTTGAGTAGCGGGTAATACCTAACATCGACTCAATAGTTTACCTTATTTTTTAAGGCATTTGAGTTGCTCGAGACATCAAAACTGTAGTCTAAAGAACGAAGTTGACCCCTTATCTTCAGAAGATATTTAGATAAGACCCAAATCTAAAGTCAAGACAAAAGTTCTACACATCCTTATCAGCTAGTTTTTGTTAGATTAAGCATTATGTTAATGCGTTTTTTCACATGGTTTGAACGGATTCTAACCGTGTTAAGTATTGGCGTGGCTGGTGTGACCATTGCCTATACGCTACAAACCTTTAATCCACAACCACGTGCGTCTTTAGACGACATCATCACTGAAAATATGACCCCTCACCAAAGGTTGAACCGGCCCTTTGACTATGACGTGATTGTCATTGGCAGTGAACCCGAAGGCGTTGCTGCAGCAGTGGCGGCGGCCCAAGAGGGCTCGAGCGTCCTACTTATGACCGAGTACAGCCGTATTGGTGGGCTCTTTGTCACCGGCATGATGAACTCGCTGGACTTACCTGTGCAACCCCTCTTGCAACGTGGTCTCTTTGAAGATTGGTGGAACCGCGTGGGGCGCGGCTTTTCCTTCGATGTGCGCCGGGCAGAGGCTGCTTTTGGCGCTATGCTGCGCGAAGCTGGCGTGGACGTGCGCCTTGCCGAGCAAAACATTCGCCCTATTACCTTAATGACCGAAACCGGACTCACCCATGTGGTGGCTGTTGCCAGTGATACGCCTAACCCAGACGGGCCGGCGTGGACAAACCCAACCACAGCAACCGAACTGCGCGCCCGGCACTATATTGACGCCACAGCAGATGCTGACATAACTGCAGCGGTAGGTGTGCCGTACACGATGGGCTTTGAATCACTCGGGCTAGACGCCCGCATGGTGGACACGCTGGTCTTTCAGATTGATGGCGTGGACTGGCAGGAACTTCGGCGCGGTGTTCAGCGGCGTGGACGCGACTATGCTGAGGCCAACGCGCAAGCTGCCTGGGGTCACTTTGGGCGCTATCCGCAAAATTACGAGCCGCTCGAGCACGGCGTGCGCTTACGCGGCCTCAACTTAGGCTTGCAAGAAGACGGCACGGTACTGGTTAACGCACTGCTCATCTACAACATTGATCCTTTTGACCCGGAAAGTATTCGCCTGGGCTTTGAACGTGCTGAACGCGAAGCGCCGCGCATTATTGACTACCTCAAGCTAGATGTGCCTGGCTTTGCCAACGCCAGTTACGGCGGTGTGGCAGAAACGCTCTACATCCGCGAGACACGCCACATGGAAACGCAGTGCCAACTCACGGGTGATGACGTGTTGGCGAACCGCGTGACCGAGTGGGACATTGCAGCAGGCAGTTATCCTTTGGATGTACAAACTCTGACCCCACAAGACAACGGCTTTGTCTTTGGCGTGCCAGATGTATACGGCGCCCAACTGTGTGTGACGGTGCCCGTCGGTACGGATAATCTGTGGGTGATTGGGCGTGCTGCTGGCTACGATCCGGTGGCAGCCAGCAGTGCCCGGGTTGTGCCTTTTGGCATGAATGTTGCTGAGGCTGTGGGGCTAGCAGCAGCCAAGTCTAGCCAGTTAGGAGCGACGCCTGCTTCGTTTGCAAGTAACAGTCAAGCTATTGAGTTACTGCGGCGCGACCTACGTGAGCGCGGTGCCTACCTAGCTGAAGTACGCGACCGCAATCCAGTGGGCCCCTACCGCCACGATTTTTTTGAAGCCTTTCGAGTGTTACGCGCGCGCGGTCTAGCGGTTGGCGGCTATGACAACGATCCCAAGTTAGATGTTGAGATGACGGCCTCGAGCTACTTATACTTACTTAGCAACGTGGCGCGGCGCTTTTTAGCGAGCGACGAACTTGGTCCAACCCTCATTGCGCGCCATTACAACGGCAGCGGGCGTGAACCGCTCAGTGGCGACATCGCCTTGGCCATTACCAGTGACGCAGCGTGTTATTTGGGTGAGTGTGATTTAACGGATTGGTCTACTTTGGCTGCGCGCGGGTTTGCGCCAGAACGCTTTGTGCCAGATGGCGTGCTGACCCGTGGTGAGACTTACGCATTAGCTGCTGAAATCATGCTGTACCGCGAACGCAACGCGCTAGCAACAGAAGCAGCATCTGATTAGTCACTTTAAATCCCCTGCGAAATAAGAGGTAAAGTGGGCTATGAAAGCGCGTGTGCTGAAACGAAAAGGGAAGCATCTGTACAACTTCACAGGGTTGAGTGTTGAGCAGTTTGAGGAGCTGTGCGAGGCAGTCGAAGCTGAATTAG
>JBCCBI010000425.1:0-4882 GCA_039034155.1 Deinococcota bacterium
CCTGGCAACAACTATCAACTACAGTACAGCATTGGGGACACAATTGCAGAGTTACAAAGTAGCCCTGTGGTGTTGACCACACCTGAGTTTGCTGTGGAGCCAACAGTGGGCAGTTTGAATATCGTCGAACAGCCCCTAGATCCCGTGCCTGCAGGTGTAACTTTAGAAGGTGTGGTAGCCGGTCAGCAGATGCAAGTTGAAGTCCTTGACACCACTGGCCAACCAATGCCCAATGTAGAGGTTGCGGCTACTATTACACAGTGTAATGGTACTTTTGCTGGTGGCAACAATCAGTTTCCCGTACCTGATAGTGGTCTCGTATTCAATTCCTATTGCACCTTTGCAGAAGGTGATGAACGGGGGGGTGGCTTTGCATCACTCGGGGGTGCTATTGATCCTACGGAAACTGGGGTACGTATCATCAGAGCAACGACCAATGCATTAGGTATTGCCACTTTCTCAGCTGCAAATGGCAACGCCCTTACCTTTAGTGAGCCTTCTGTTATAGGTCCATATGTCGTTGCCTTTACCACTGGGTTTTTTGACAATGGTCTAGGCGGCGTCACTGAAGTAACAACTCCGTTTAGTGTCATTGCCAGTGAACTTGACAGCTTGTTGATTGATAATGACGATGACCCAACCACTATTCCAACTGCACAACCTCTTACAGTTGATGCTACAGGTGTGCTGACTACGAATGCTGCGGGTGGTATCTTCGTGCTTCCACTGGATAGGTTTAGCAATGTGTTGGATGTTGCCACACCGGTTACCGTCAATGTAACCAATCCAGCCTCTAACCCTAACAGTGTGTATGGTGATGATGGCGCCGGGGACCTTAGTAATGATGCTCCTGATCGCAGAGAAGTCTCTGTATCGGGTGCTCCAGGTTCAGGTGCTGGTGTAGTCATCTTCCCAGCTGGTGACTATTATATTGCTGCAACAGGTGCCAATGGTGCAGCAACAGCAGATGCAGCCATTCCAGCTGGGGCATTTGCAGCAGATATGACTGCCAGCACACGTCTAAGATTTGAAGTGCTTGGTACACCTATTTCTGTAACCTCAGATACCATTGATTTTCCGTAAGCTTTAGCTAGTGTCCTCAATTAAGCCAAATAACAGAAGCAGCGAGATAAGTAGCACCGAGAAAGGAAGAAGCACACTTGTCATATCTTGTAGCAATAGCGCGGTATTGCTTGAGTTTTTGGAAGAAGTTTCCGATTAGATAATAAAGTAATCTGAGCGGAGCGAGTAGAAATAGATACCAAATCCGGCTGGAACGTAATGAACTCCGTTCCAGCCGGATTTGGTATAAGCGCGCTAGCTTATAACAGCCGTCACTTCAAGTTCAATTTTGAGGTCTTGTGTGTAGAGGGCGCTCACTCCAAGGGCTGTAAGCGTAGGTATCACATCACCAAAAAAGGAACGGAGTACAGCCCCAGCAACCCCAAAGTCTTCTTCTGTTGGATTGACGACATACATCCTCATGGCGGTGATGTTTTCAACCGTTGCACCCACCGCATCTAACGCATGGACCACATTTGTCATGGCTATTTCTGTTTGCGTCTGCAAGTCTTCGGGAACAGCTGAAGCATCGTGCTGCCACGCCACCTGACCTGAAATAAACACAAGTTTACCTGGTTCACAAACGGAAATTTGCGAATATCCCATAGCAGGGGCGTCTGGTAAAGTTGGTGGATTAATCTTTTGAACGGTTATCGACATCGTGTAATCTCCTGTCTCTACATAAGTAGAGATATACTCTACATCTGTAAAGGATGCTATGTCAACAGTGCTATCGGAGCGGCAGCAAACAATTTTAGAAGCAACCATTCAGTTACTTGCAGAGCAAGGTTTGGCAGGTGTGACACACCGTGCCGTTGACGCTGCTGCAGGCTTACCTCAAGGCTCAACAAGTTACTACTACTCAAAAAAAATGGTCCTTCTCGAGGCGGCAGCACACCATCTTGTAGATCTTTTTGATGAAGGGGGTGACGAGGTCCGTCAAACATTTGCGGATCTAATCTCGGCAGGTAAAACAGATGAAGCTATAACTTTTGTAGCAGAGGATTTACTTAAATGTGTTGATGAACACCAGATGCTGCTACTAGCTTACGTTGAACTCACGCTGGCTGGTACGCGGTTTAACGAACTCAAACCGTTGTCTAACCGACTTGCCGAAGCCAACCGCAAACCAATTGCATTCTTCTTAAAGTTGCTTACAGCCACTATTTCTAATGAAGAAGTTAATATGTGTACGGGCATTTTAGACGGGATTGCCTTGTCACATATTACCCAGCAAAGCCCCAAACCCACTATCGAACAACTTAAACACATCTTTTTATCAGTAGTACCAACTCAGGATGATTAAGCAAGAGTGACAACACATAAAACGACCAACCACATTAATGAGGCTACCCAAGCATTACTCGAGCAGCCTCATTAATGTGACTGAGATTATCTAACGGCTAGCTATTCACAGTATGAGCATCAGCATAGTTAGATGTTTTGGTTGGTGCCACCGGGCGCATCGTTAGCACTGGCACACCTGCTGAGCGCAATACTGTTTCAGCCACACTGCCCATAAGCACGCGGCGCAAGCCTGAACGCCCGTGTGTGGCCATTACAACGAGGTCAAAATTTTCAGCCTTGACCAACTGGCTAATTTCGGTGGCTGGCTCACCGAAGCGGACGGACAAACTTACGTTAAACCCGGCTGCCTCGAGCTTATCGAGTTCATCTTGCAAGTCGTCTTTAAGCTCTGCGCGCACGCTGTCCCAAACTTGCGAGGCATAAATAGGGTGCTGGGCAAGCTCCCTAGCTGCTGCGCCATCACTTTCTGTAAAGCCTGTCCAACCTGAAATGGTAATAGGACGTGGAGGCGTGGGCAAAGGCATAAGATCAACAGGTACAGGTGCCACCCGCAGCAAAGTGAGCGCGTGCTGCTTGGGGTCAAGTAAGCGGCAGACCGACGGCAAAACTTGTGCGCTGAATGGTGAGCCATCTAGGGGTATAAGTGCTTTAAAAGGTGTCATACACGTCATCCTCCTTTACACGCGCCCTCTCACCTGCTTACGCCTAGTTAGTTAAGATCTGGCTGGTTAAGACAGCGCGTTATACGCTAGTTGAGGTTTTCAATACACGTCCTTGTCATCATGATTATGTATGGCTTGGTTGAATGTTGCTGGCTCGAGGTTATTGATGTCTACACATACATAACTCAAGCCTCAACTCAAACCATCAACGTTTGAGGTTTCAGGTCACCAATGAGATACGTCCAAGCAAGTTCTTGTGAGATTGACCCTTACAAGCTTGGCGTACTGTACTCCGCTTGAGTATCGTTGACATCACTGCGAATATCAATGGCAATGTCCTGCGCCCACGCTTCAATAGCGGGCCAGTCGCGGTAATCACCAGTAGCTGCACCCACATTACGAACAAGCCAACGCTCAATACGCCCAAGGTCCTTGGAACGCAGGGCTCCCTTAAACACTTGAATGGTGCGCGGGGCAATGTGTCTAATGAGCCGAAGCAAGCGCCTCGAGGGTGTCCAGGTATCATCTTTTACAGGATCATCTCCCGTAGGGCCGCTTAGAAAAATCCACACATTGCGCTCAGCGAGTAAGTCCTTGTGGGTCGTTGCAAACTTGACTGCCTCACCTAGCCAATGGCCAATATAGACACCTGTACCCAGTACCACTGTGTGGTAAAAGTTTACGTCGTAAACCTCACTTACAGGTTTTAAGTCAACGCTAAAGCCTGAGCTTTGCAGTACGTCAGCAATTTTGGTGGCAATACCCAGCGTTGTGCCATGCCTACTAGCGTAGGTCACTAAAACTCGAGGAATCTCTGAATGATTTGTCATGATGGCGTCCTCCTTTGGTAGTTTGGACTCCTCCACTATTCCCAACTTCGTCACAAACTCTTAGTTGTACAAACGGTAGGTTAATACCTTTATTATGCGCTTTTGTGACTAGGCAAATGCCCCGTTTTAGTCAGTTGAACTTGCGACAACGCCTTAATCTTTATTGCGTTTACTGCTTGCAAAAAGCCCACCAGAAAAGCCGCTAATGCCCAACATGAAGCCTAAGTCGTACCAAAGCCCAGCGTTCGGAAACGCATAAATGCGTAAACTCCTAACAAGCAAACTTATAAAAAAGGTGACGGGTGCTATAAAGCCGTGCCACAACCCCAACCAAAACCCTGGTGTGGTACTTTCACTTGGAGGTTGATTTGCCGTACAAGACACCATAAGTACGATGAGTACAACCAGCCACCATCTCTGTTGATAACGCATATTGTCATCACCTTTCTGCTTTACAAACGTCTAGTACGGGCCTAACAAGGCTGTCACCATGTTGACTATGATGACTTGAAATCATCTTCCCGAAGTTGCTGTACAGCTAAGTTGAAAAAGCTATTAGGTGCGAATGATTCAAAAAAGTCTATTTACAGACTTTCATCACCTAGTTATATCAGCCTAATGTCTTCATAGTAAGGCCACTCGAGCCATTTGGATGTATCTAAGTATGTAAATTATGTATACATAGATCAGTGGCATGCCGAAACTTGCGTACCAGCAACATCTCTTAACTGTAATAACGCAAGCTACGTCTCTACAGCTCTTAGTGGTGCGTGCACCGTCCAATTAGAACTGGTCACGCTAGGATTAAAGCCTCTCACAATCAACCACACCGCCAGTACCATCTCTTGTAAAAAGATAGGCAAATTCATGATGTTGTGCACGGTTGAAAATTCTGCAATCACCGCAAACATACTTAACACGCCTGCCATCACGTGCAAGCTTATGGCAATAAGCCCCCAACCAGATAACCAGCGCGGCACTAGCTTTGTTTGAAATAGCAAGCTGTAAAAGATAAGCGCG
>JBCCBI010000426.1:0-4880 GCA_039034155.1 Deinococcota bacterium
GTAATTTCTGAATCGGCAAAGCAATATGTTTTGAGATTGATTGACTCTACGATTAAACAGAAGTATACGACTAACGGTGAATTCTTTTACAGTAATACTATTGTTCGCAAAAATTCTCTGACGAACTTGGCGAGACGTATTCAAGGAAGACCTGTAAGAGAGATATGGATGCATGAATCAGGTGATGACGTAGAAAACAGTGCCATGCACGAGAATGAGTTTTGGGGAGCGCTCACCCCCTTGAATACACCACAATTTGTAGAATTCATGATTGAGGTTATGGACGATAATTGGCTAGAAGTAGATTTAGTCAATCAACTTCTAAGAAAAGAAAACCTCTCCTTCCAGTTTTTGCAAAGCCAAGAGTCAACTTCTAAGCGAAAAAGTGTATCTGTTAAAATTATTCCTTTGGAGGTCATACAAGAAGCAATTCCAAATGCACATGAAAATATATCAGTATTAGTTGGGAGAATGAACCTCTTACTAGATAATGCCGATTATTCAGGAGTACTTCACGCAAGCGCATCTGCTTTTGAAGTACTTGCAAAGGAAGTATGTGGCGACTTAGTAGATAACAAGCCCTTGGGCAAGTTTTTCAAAACTTATCGTGAGAAGTCACAATTATCCGATGAGATTTTAAATTACATTAATAAAATTTACATTAAAAGAGGTGACAACTCACTTGCTGGGCATGGCAAGTTAAAATCTTCCAACATAACAAGAGAGGAAGCAGTGATAATCATGAATTTTACAAAAGCCATTATTCGTATAGAGTACCAACTTAGCTTTGGGCAATGAAGTCAAAGCTGTTGCCAATGTCGGAATCATCATTCAAGAATGGCTCGAGACAGCCACAGCGCTAGGCCGCACCATCCTAGAACCCAAAGGACGCTTGTTGTTCGTCTAGTTTATTGATACCTCAAGCAACGCTCAAAAAGCCTTCTGCCTCATTACGTGCCCAACTGTCCACCTCGGTGATACTTGCCCATGTAAGTGCTTTGTCTGGCGCGTTTAGAACAACGTGCTCTAAAACTTTGGGAATATCCATAAAACCAATTTTGCCTGCCAAAAACGCTTGCACGGCAACTTCATCAGCTGCGTTGAGGGCAACAGGTGCTACGCCACCGCGCCGCCCAGCTTCGTACGCAAGTTCTAAACTTGGAAAGCGGGTTGTGTCTGGTGGCTCGAGCTGCCATGTTCCTTTCAGGGGAAGAGGCTCTAAGGGAATCTGTGGACGATCTGGATATTCAATCCCGTACTGCAGGGGCAAACGCATGTCGTGCGGGCCAATTTGCGCTTTGATGTTGCCATCTTTGAAGCGCACAAGCCCGTGAATAAGTGACTGCGGGTGAATGATAACCTCAATATCATCTAGCGGAACGTGGAATAAGAAGTGAGCCTCGAGCACCTCGAGCCCTTTATTAAACAGCGTGGCAGAGTCAATAGTTACTTTGCTCCCCATCGCCCAATTTGGGTGCTTAAGCGCTTGAGCTGGTGTTACGGTGCTGAGGTCAGCAGGCCCTTCCCGAAACGGCCCACCCGACGCAGTAAGCACAAGCTTATCAATGGTTTCGTGTGCTTCACCGACAAGGGCTTGAAACAATGCCGAGTGTTCTGAATCCACGGGTGTAATGGTCGCCCCGTGTTGGTTGGCAACTTCCCAGACCAGCGGCCCAGCCACCACCATCGCTTCTTTGTTGGCAAGGGCAACGCGCGTGCCGGTTTCAAGTGCTGCCACAGTTGGTTTTAGCCCAGCAATGCCTGAAATAGCTGCCATGACGACATCGGCATCTAGTTGGGCAACGGCTTTCGTGCCGTCTAGCCCAGTGACTAGTTTAGTATCAGCAGGTAACTTATCAGCGAGGTTACTGGCAACCTCAGCATGACAACTGACGAGCTTGGGATGGAATTCGTTAATTTGCTCGAGCAAGACCTCCCAATTGCGTCCTGCAGCTAACCCAACAACCTCATAACCACGCCAGCGAGCAACGTCTAGGGTTTGAGTGCCAATGGAACCGGTTGATCCTAAAATGCTAATGCGCTTCATAGTTTGCTTATTATGCCTTAAAATAGCCTCGCTGCCTATGTAAAAGGAAGGATACCCTTCACTCTTAACGCGCGAAACTTGGTACGGTAGCAAGTAGTGAAGTATCCGCTCTTTCCCCTACCCGAAACCGTTGTCTTTCCTGGCATGACGTTACCTTTGTTTATTTTTGAAGAACGTTACAAGCAGATGATTAAAGACTGTGTGGATAACGACCAGCGACGTATTGCTATTGTGCTGGCGAAACCTCGTGCTGATATTAGTGATGGTGTTAGTAATGCTGAGGCTGGTACGCATGCCGTTGGCAGTTTTACGGATATATTATCGGTATCTGAAAATCCAGATGGTACGTATTACATTTTGGTGCACGGTCAAGAGCGTTGCCGAATTGGCACAATTGACAGTGGGAGTCAGCCTTATTACAGCATTGATAAGCGCACGTACGCGCTCGAGCGCGGTGACCCTAACCTCGAGCGGGTGACAGCTTGGGACGCGCTAGAAACCTTTAGCGACTACGCTAAAACCTTTTTTGCGGATGAAGCTCAACAGCAGATTGAGGAGTCTTTGCCAGAAGAATTGGTGTATCAAGCGTCGTTTATTTGTGCTAATATACGCGTGCCAGCTGAGCAGCGCCAGAGTTTGTTAGAGGCTCCCTCTTTAATAGACCGCTTCAAATACGCCCAAAAACTGATGCGTGAACGGATTGAATCTCACGAACCTGCCACTGACATGAGTGAAGATACGCCGTTAGGTGCTGACCTAGATCAATTTTCTGCTGAGACGCCTGAAGACAAAGCAGAAGATCAAGGCGTTTGAGCAAGACTGGTTCAGCTACGACATCCACAATAAAAGCTTATATGAAATCAACCTTATCTGAGTTGAGCTAGGGTCAGTCTCAGCAGTTAAGTACGCGTTGGGTGTGAGGTAGCTAGCTATATGTATGCCCAGCTAGTCTCATGACATGCTACGCTGACAAGGGTTAACACTACATTACTCAGATGATATTTCAAAAGATGGAATAAGGAACTTCAGATGGTTTGTAAGGATACTCTGTGACGGAATCGAGCAACACCTCAGCTCATCTTGATCTATCTGATGAGACTTCATCAGATAATGGGACATCTCTAGAAGATGCCAGCATGGTCGAACCTCAAGAAGCGTTGCGGTTTAGCTGGCAAGATTTGCCTCGAGTCAGTGAAAGCCTTGACGGCCTCAACCTGCCAGGTACAGGTGGGCGCATTCGCAGTGAGCTGGATGACTTCCAAGTTGACGAACTACCGCTGTACGAGCCGCAAGGTTCAGGATCGTTTTTGTACGTGCACGTTGAAAAGCGCGGCCTGACCAGTAGTGACTTGGTAAAAGCACTCAAACAAGCAGGTGTGCCCGAAAAGCGTATCGGCATGGCTGGGCTTAAAGACAAATATGCCATTGCCCGGCAGTGGCTCAGTATTCCTAACGCGCAAGCAGAAGCACTTACTGCACTAGAGACGCTCGAGGGCGTACGTATTTTAGAGACTTCTCGTCATAAAAACAAACTGGGTATAGGCCACTTGCGGGGTAATCACTTTCAGGTGCGCGTGCGCGGGGTGTCTACAGATGCTGTTGACCATGCGAGAGATGTGCTCGACCACCTAGCCACTTACGGCTTACCCAATTATTTTGGGCCGCAGCGCTTTGGGCGCTTTGGCAATAATGCCATTGATGGGTTTAAGGTGGCGCGCCGTCAAGAAGTTCCCGGTGGCAAACGATTGGCACGGTTTTTTGTGGCGTCGTTACAGTCGTTTGTGTTTAATCAACTGCTAGCTGAGCGCATTCGTGCAGGCCTTTACGATTCTGTGGTGACTGGTGACTGGGCTAAAAAACATTATACTGGCGGTACTTTTTTAGTTGAGGATGGTGAACTAGAAAGCCCTAGAGCCAAGCGGCTCGAGATCAGCAGTGCACTACCTTTATTTGGCAAAAAAGTTCGGCCGAGTGGGGGAGACGCAGGTGTGCTCGAGCAAGCTGTACTCACCCGTTATGATCTTCGTTGGACAGATGGCACAATGCTACGGGGTGACCGCCGCCTTAGCCGCGTGGTGTTAACGGAGACATCTGTAATGCCTTGCGAAGATGGGTATATTGTGGCGTTTACCCTACCCAAAGGGTCGTTTGCAACCAGTGTGCTGCGCGAAGTTTTGGATGTGGCTGTAGACGCGCCTACTGAACGACCACGACAGTCAGATACAGAGGATAGTGCTTAAATCAATCCCAATAACATGATGCCTTGAACAATGTTTAGGATTGTCAAGGTAACAACTAACGAAGCCACTCGACAAAAAACTGAAAGCTGGCTCGTCCGCGAATGTCCACGCCTAGGTCTTCTCGAACGCGTGTGCTGATGTCCTCATCGCGTGTCTCAAAGCGCCCTGGTATCTCATTACAGGTGAGGGTTGCGTTGGTATTAAGGGGTAAGCTGATGTCGATACGATCTCCTGGGCTAACATCATCCAAACGATTGGTGACGGGACGGTAACTATCAGCCTCAAAACAAAGCATAAAGTAGTAGCTTGTCCCAGCCACACTAAAGATATTTCTGCGCTCGAGCTCTTGGTCAAGGTTGATTTTCCCTTGCTGATTAGCTGTAAAGACAAGTTCATCACTCACTAAGTTGTTGCTTTGATCAAACCTTTCAATGTACATGCGTGCATCTGTAATAGGACTTACGCACACAACCTCATGGGATAGGAAGGTTGTTTAAGTTGCTGGCTCATGTAGTCATCAAGCAGTCCTTGCTTGAGTTGATAGACAGTTGTTTCGAGCTGGTGGGCAAGACGCTTGAGGTGAACCCAGACTA
>JBCCBI010000427.1:0-4868 GCA_039034155.1 Deinococcota bacterium
CGCACCGGGCCGGAGGCATCCTGGGTCTCCACGCGCGAACCATCGTCGGCCTCGATATCCTTCAAACTTAGCTGCGCTAATATTAGTAGCAGCTTGGGCGAGGTCATGATCCAACATTTTGGCGAGTGTCATCGCCGCAGTTGCACTGCGGGCCGCGGCTGTTCCCAAGGTAGATAGCGTGATGGTCTCATCAAGCACAGTCAGTACTTGACTGGCATCTTTTTGAGACACGTGCACATCAGCTAATACCGTGTTGTCGGGAAGTGCCTTGTCAGCATCTTGCGTTGCTAACCCGTAACACCACGCACCTTCTTGTTCAGCTGGCGTTAAAAAGTGCCATGCTTCGGCACTCACAAGTTTAAGTGGAGAGGCGTTAATAAGTTTTTTCTTTTCGGTTGCAACGTTTTCTAAGCTGCCGAGGCCCTTTAAATGGCTTTCGGCAATGAGCGTTAAAATGCCAATGTCTGGCTTAGCAAGCGCAACAAGCCCGTCCATTTCACCTATGTGGTCGATGCCAAGCTCGAGCACAATGGGTGCATTCCCATCTCCACGTAATAGGTTATCAACCAATGTTTTAGCAAGTGCTAATGGCGTATTAAAGTTGCCTTGGCTTTTGTCGCAAGCGAGTGCAGCCGCAGCCAACGTTTTTGTTGTAGTTTTACCTGCTGAGCCCGTGACACCAATTACAGTGCCTTGCCGCTGCGCACGCGCAACATACCCAAGTGCCAACAACACGGTAGCAGGATCACCAACTTGCACGCCTTTTGGGTGAGGTTGATCTGACACAATAAACGCTGCACCTAGCTCGAGCGCTTTATCTGCAAAGCGAATCCCGTGAACGTGCTCACCAGGTAGGGCAAAAAAGGCATCCCCCGGACGTACTTGATTGGTGTGAAACGCAATGCCACTAGCTGCTGGTAAAGAATTATCAGAGCTATTTTCAGCTACAACATTAAATGAAGCAAGATTAGCCGCTACAGCGTCAACATTAGCTAACACTGGTGCGGACGCCAGTGAAGCTGCAAGTTGTTGAATCATCGTAGTTGTTAACACAGGGTGTGCCTCCCAACGTAAGCACAGATCGTTAAGTCTATGGTGCTAAAAGTCCGTGGTGCTAATGCTAGTTAGTTGGCTCGAGGCTGTTTTGTGTTTGCAGCGTCTTTGATATCAATTAGATTAAAAACATCGATACAAATACCGAATTAGACTGTCAATAATGACTAGTAATTGATGTGTCACACGCTCGAGCCAAGCACCTACTCACATCAGCCACATCTTACACACTATAGGTAGTATACATGTTTGCCATGCATTACATGCAAGTAGTTGCCTGACACCTTGACCTAACATAGTTATTCTGACATTAGACGCATAGACTTCTACATCACAATGAAATCGCTTATAACAGTGTGTATTTTGGATAATATGTCTCGAGTGGCATCAACAATACGTGCACAACAAAGACGCACCACGAGCCATGTGAATCAAGATTGGTTCCCATGACAGCTTCATGATGATGTGTACGTGCCTTCTGGTGAAAATCTCCCCTTCCCCCGTTCTCCCTTTCTCCTGTTCTCATGCGTCCACACAAAGCTCACTTGGGGACAAGTCTAGCTAACCGCTGCCTGTTAGGATGCGCGGGTGCATCTATCTAGCAACTTCATATCCAGCAACTTACCTGTTTTACGACGTATTTACGCAATATGGTGGCCGCTCGCGCTAAGTTGGGGCTTTATGGGGCTCGAGCAACCCTTGGTCAGCGCTGTTATTTCCCGACTCGCCAATCCAACGATCCAACTTGCCGCTATGGGCGGGGTCGTTTTTCCGCTCGCGCTTATTATTGAGTCACCTATTGTCATGCTGCTTGCAGCCGCAACCGCGCTCACCGACCACAAACAGGCTTACACACGCATGTACACGTTTATGATGTGGACCTGCGGTCTTATCACGGTGTTTCACGCGCTACTTGCATTCACGCCTTTGTTTGACCTTGTTGTGGTGCAGTGGATGCGCCCACCTACAGAGATTATTGAACCTGCCCGCATGGGCCTCAGGTTGATGCTGCCGTGGACCTGGAGCATTGGTTACCGGCGGTTTCACCAAGGGGTACTGATACGCTACGGTAGCTCGAGTGCCATCAGCCTTGGAACTGCCCTGCGTTTACTTGGCAACGGTGTTGGGATGGCTACAGGGGTCATGCTAAGACAGCCAGGTATCGTTGTAGCGGCACTTGGCATTAGTTGCGGCGTGCTTACTGAAGCTGTGTTTATTGGTCTGCGCGCCCGCCCGATCATCAAACATTACATAAAAGATGCGACTGACAGCGTAGAGCACTTGTCTTGGCAGCATTTTCAGAGGTTTTATGTTCCCCTAGCACTCACCAGTTTTGTGCTGCTGTTTTCGCAACCCCTTGGCGCGTTTGCACTCAACCGTATGCCGAACCCGCTTACCTCAAACGCGGTCTGGCCGGTGCTTGTTTCCTTCATTTTTTTGTTTCGCAGTATGGGCTTTGCTTACAACGAGGTCGTTGTGACGTCCCTCAAGGAAAACGTTGCCAGTTTTCGGGACTTGCGCCGCTTTGCATTGATATTGAGTTCAGTGCTCACTAGTTTGCTCATCATTCTAGCGTTTACACCCCTTGCTGCTAGCTACTTTGAACGCATTGTGAGCTTGCCAGATGAACTTGCAACCATCGCTGAGGCTGCGTTCGTGTACTGCATCTTATGGCCGGCTGTGTCGTGCTTGCGCAATTTGTATCAGGGTTTAATTGTTGCCAAAGGCAATACAAGGTACGTAACTGAGGCTGTGGTTGTTTCGCTAGTCGTTTCAGCGCTACTGTTGTTCAGCGGGGTTGTACTAGCAAGCATCCCTGGTATCTACGTTGCAATACTTGCATTTTTGATGGGAAATGCTGCCCAAGTTGGTTGGTTAGCGTGGCGCAGTAGGACTGTGCTCGAGCGTCTAGATCAAGAAGGTGATAC
Source organism: Deinococcota bacterium (assembly GCA_039034155.1). GTDB lineage: Bacteria > Deinococcota > Deinococci > Deinococcales > Trueperaceae > JBCCBI01. The sequence goes on from JBCCBI010000427.1 coordinate 2,982, forward strand.
GTTCAAGTTACAGCCTGCAACGTCAACAACTTAGCCTCAGTCAGTACATCAGTGTTAATTCAGTACATCAGTGTTGATATCGTCAGATGCGATACTGATGTACTCAACTACAACAAATATTGGGTAAACATAGGCCTTACGTCCCAAGATTCCGGTCAGTATCTAACGTGTCTTCATGACAAAAATGTGTCTTCGTGACAACGAAGAATGCATTGAACCTAGGTTTCTAATTGCTGTCTCTGAGGTTAACATTAACACCAAGTAACTATGATGAAACGTACTTCACCAGCATCAGCTCAAGGAGATTATTCGCGAGGCGCAAGTCCCCAACGGGCAATGGCTTCACTACCTACAACCCTAAAAATAGGCGTTGCCACCAGCGAACTTGTTGTTCCTATTTGAGGTTTTTGCAAGTACACTAAAGCCGTGACCTTGGGATCGTCAGCTGGGAAAATGCCTGCAAAACTCATGGTGTAATCGCCCTCAATGTAGCGCCCGGCATCGTGGTCAAAAATGTCTGCCGTACCCGATTTACCTGCCACGGCAAAGCCCGGCACTTTGGCGCGCACTAAGCTGCTTTCTTCTACCGTGTAGACCAACATTTGGCGAATTTGTTTGGCGACAGCAGCAGAGACAACTCGCCTCGCTGGTCGCCATGCTTCGTCTTCAATAAGCCGGGGGGCTACATACACGCCGTCGTTAGCAAATACGTTGTAGGCAGCTACTAACTGCAAAGCCGTGACCGACAAACTTTGACCAATCGCAGCAGACGCATGATCTTGAGGAACCCAACCTTCCCAGGCGTTAATCTGCCCAGCTCTGGTAAACGCACCATCTAACTCAACTTCACGCCCAAAGCCAAAAGCCTCAAACCAGTGGTAGAGCGCTTGGGGCGTGAACCGTTGCCCCAACTTAATCATGCCGACGTTGCTCGAGTACCGCAAAATCTCTGTAACGTTCAAAATAGGCCCGTGTTGGGCCACATCCCGAAAGGTCTGATTGCCCACCCGCATGGACATATCTACCTCGAGGATTTCACCAGCGTCTAGCAGGCCACTTTCTATGAGCGCGGCAATCACAAAGGGCTTCATAGTGGAGCCAGGTTCAACTTGCTGCAGGAACGTGCGGTTAATCATGCTAGTGGAATTTGCTTGCTCGAGGCGGTTGGGGTCGTAATCTGGATAACTGGCAGCAGCTAGTACTCGCCCGGTTTCACTTTCTAAAATGACAAAGGTGCCGTTTTCAGCACCTCTTGACAGGGCAGCCCGTCTTAGCGCGTCTTGCGCGGCTGCTTGCAGCACCGGGTCAATGGTGACGGTAACGGTATCACCGCGCCGCAAGCGGTCGTCTAGGGTGTATTCCAAACCTTCTAGCCCGTAGCGGCCGTTGGGTTGGCGGCGACCACTAAAGCCAACCACATGGGCAGCCAAACGCCCTTGCGGATACACGCGCGCTTCAACAGCACCCTCGGCAAACACGGTCCCATCGGTTGCGACAATGCTTCCTCTCCGAATGTCTTCATAGGGCGCAAGCGGCCAGTCAGGCAAGCGCAATTGCAACTGCAAAAAGCCCAATAGTGCCAAGATAAGTGGCACTAGCAAAATAAGCCAAATAAGGCTGCGTTTTTGCAAGCGCAAGGTTTCAGGTTGTTTGTCGTTTACCATGCCGCGTCCCGTCTCGTCAGATTAGATACAAGGTGTTTTGCCCTTATTTGCTTCATTTTTGTAAGGATTACACTTTTTAGATTTAGGCGTTTGTGCACTCGTTGTGCCAGTTTTAGTATAAGTATTTTGACGAAGTTTGATGGCGTTTAATTTTATCTAGTCTAGGTCTCTAAATTTAGGTCTCTAGATATTGTTAGCGTCTCGAGTCACCCACTACTTGCAA
>JBCCBI010000428.1:0-4852 GCA_039034155.1 Deinococcota bacterium
ACAAGCTGCTCGCCGTAAATAGCGTTAATACCAAACCAGCCCTGGGTAAGGTTTGAGCACAAGTTCCATCCCTCGGTAGGTACGGCTGAAAAGCCCCGCCACACGCCACCGTACTCGCCAATGCCGTTACTCATGCCACCTTCTAGGTAGACATACGGCACATCTGGCAAGCGCTCTTCAACTGGGGGTAGGGTGCCGTTTTCAACTAGTACGTCCATCCAATCAGGTTGGTTGTAGCTGTCTAGCGCGCGAAAATCAACGAGTTCTTCAATTGCAAATTGACGCACCACCGTGTCACCTAGTGCTATTCCCTCAGGATACTCTTGGGCAACCGAAACTTCATTAAGCTCAACCTGTGCGAAAGCTGTACCCATAAGCATGGCTACCACCATGCTAAGCAACAACCTCCAACGTTTACATACCTTCATACCAATAACCTCCTGACAATTTTCCACGCGCTCATGCCTACAATGATTTAGGCGAGCTGTTCGTGACAGAAATACAGACCTAGCTGATGAAACTCGAGGCCTAGCTTTGGGCTAACCAACAAGCAACTTTGTGACCGTTGGATTCAATAAGGGGCGGCGGTTCTTGACACTTGGCAGATGCATACGGGCAACGCGCTGCAAACGCACACCCCTGAATGGTGGTCGTGGCACTTGGCACCATGCCACGAATCGGCACCAACTTGCTATGACTCTTTTTGCCAAATACCGGGATGCTTTGAAGTAGCCCCACTGTATACGGATGTTGCGGATTGTGAAACACGTCTTGCACGGTGCCGTACTCAACAATTTTGCCGAAGTACATCACCGCAATGTGGTCAGCCATCTGCGAGACCACGCCCAAGTTGTGGGTGATGAGCACAATAGCGGAATTAAATTCGTCTTTGAGACCTTGCATGAGGTCTAAAATTTGTGCTTGCACGGTGACGTCTAGCGCTGTCGTAGGTTCGTCTGCCAGCAAAATAGCTGGATTGCAAGACAGTGCCAGAGCAATCATGACGCGCTGCCGCATCCCCCCAGAAAGTTGATGCGGATACTGCTTGAGACGGGTTTTGGCGTCGCTAATTTGTACTTTTTGGAGCATCTCGAGGGCGACGGCCTCAGCTTCTTTTTTATTGACGTTTTGATGTAACCGCACAACCTCACCAATTTGCCGGCTCACCGTGTGCAGCGGGTTGAGGCTAGTCATAGGCTCCTGAAAAATCATGGAGACTTCTTTACCGCGAATATTGCGAATGTCTGCCCCACGCGGGTCTAGCTTGGTAAGGTCAACCGACTTGCGTGTACCGTTACCACTGTCTCTGTGTAGCCAAATTTCACCGTCCACAATTTTGCCCGGTGGCGACTTGATGATGCGCATAATCGAACGCGCCGTCACGCTTTTACCACTGCCACTTTCGCCCACCAGCCCTAAGGTACTATTGCGTTTAAGCTGCAAATCCACACCGTCCAGCGCTTTTACAGTTCCTTTTTCCAAAAAGTAATGGGTACGCAAACGCTGAATATCCAAGACAAGGTCGCGGGTGTGGGCAGGTGTTTGTGTGTGAACTTGTGGTGATGACTGCGATGACAACAGGGAAATAAGCGCCTCTCCTTCCGAGAGCAAAGGGCCAGTAAGCTAGACAGATACACCTAGACGTTCAACAAGAGACATGTTGAACAGGTGTTGTGACAGTCGGCCTGAGCTAATGATGCTTTGCAAACAACATGTGCTTGGACCGTGTACGTGCTTCAGACAATCTGACGATTTTCTTCAATGCGTTGCTATTTAATTATGTGAACGCTAACATCATATACGAGGGTTACGTTTGGTGTCAATTCATGAAGTGACCTTTACTTCGTTATGAAATAGAAAACGATTTGTATGAGGCTAGGTTCCTACAAATTTCATTTTTATGCTAAGCTTCATGTTTCCAAGTCTTTGTTAACGTAATTGAACAAAAAGCATATAAGCTGAATTATTGTGCCCCGCGTCATGAAAGTTACCCAAGTTTTTAGTTTTTTGGATGAGGTCACAGATTGGCTTGGTGGCAACCCTTTTGCACTTACTAATAGGCTGCTTGCCTACTTAGCGCCAGATATAAGCGAGCTGTACGCTCAAGCTGTGGCACAGGCGTGGATAAGCAATTATCCTGATGCACCAATTCTAAATGACGGGCATTTTATGCCTTATGTCGAAGAACTTGCGCCTGAATCTACTAGTTTCCAACATCTAACCAAGCAGCTAATTGATAAATTGCATAGGTCAGGTGATTTGCGCGATGAAACGCATACTAGCACAGCAAATTTTCGGCACGATGTTCTTACAAATTTCAAAAAGCTGCTCAACGAGCGCCCGGACATCCTGCAACCACTATTGCTGGATGATGTTCAAAAGCTGCGGGGTGTGGTTGAGCAATTAGGCAACGTAACAGACGCAGCCGTGAACAGGCTCGACCAAAACGATAGCCACTTAGCGACGTTACGACAACAGCTTCATCCAGATGAACTAAGCAAAGTTGTAGGTGAAGAAGCTGCACGCTGGTTACAGACTAACCTTGCTAAGGTTATAGCCACCCAAGGGCTACTTGAAAGCGCACGCCAGCAAGACCCTAACATTGTCAGTTTGTCTTTGAGTGATGACCTTGCGTTGCAATTTCAGGTGGATGCACAAGGAAACGTTCTTTATGGTCAAACCACCCTACATGACCTAGCAACAATACTGCGCCGTTTAACTACACCACCCTTGTTGGTGCTTGAAACACTCAACTTACCTAGTAACCCCAAACCCAGCGCTCTACTCAGTACCAAATACGAAGTTGTACCGTTTACGGGACGTGAGGATGAGCTAGCTGACCTAGAGGCGTGGTGTGCTAACCCTGCACACGCACACGACATAAATGACCCGTTTGATTTACGGGTGTACACAGGTGCAGGTGGCGTGGGTAAAACCCGTTTAATGCGCGAACTGTGTACCCGCAAACAACACGATGGCTGGCGGGTGGGCTTTTTGAGAAAAGAAGTTACAACTCCAGAAACGGTGCAAGCATTTTGTGAATCCAGCCAGCCCACGCTAATGATTGTGGATTATTCCGAGGACTACGTGGCAACCCGCGACAATGTGCTGAGTGATGTGCTGAACACAATAACCCGTAAGTTAGCACAGGGTGGTGCGGCGTTTCGGGTGGTGCTGCTGGCACGTACCCAGGGTGAGTGGTGGAACAGCCTACAAAAGACGGTTGAGCGCAACTTGCTTAGCGTGGAACCTGTACCACTTGCGCCACTTGCGCAGGTGTCCCGCAAAGCAACGTTCCAGCAAGCAGCACAAGCGTTTGCGAACAAGCTTAACCGCCCTGTAGTGGATGACGTTCCAACCCAGGTTGATCTAGACAACGATCCGTTTGGGCGGGTGTTGTTAATTCACATGCAAGCGCTGCTGACTGTTGAACGTACAGCTGCTACCGGACAACACGACAAAACAGGCCTGCACATTTTGGATGGGGTGTTGCAGCTAGAGCAGCGCCACTGGAAAAACTTAGGCAATCCGCTAGGTGACGACGTGCTAATGAACAGCGCAGTACAGCAACTGCTGAGTTTAGCCACGCTGGGTTACACCGTACGCAATGAACGCGAGCTAGTTAAACTTTGTGATGACCTACCAGATTTAGAGGAATTAGAACGCTCTGAGCGGCGGGTGTTAGTACGGGGTTTGGCTGGGCTTTACAAAACAAACACAGCCATTTTGCAACCCCTACAACCAGATATTTTAGGTGAGCACTTAGTTGAGCGAACACTGCTAGATGTTAATACAAGTGAGGTAAATGACGCAGGTGAGGCGGTGCTAACACTTGCGTTTGATGCTAGCGAACCACCTGCTAACTACAACCAAGGATTAGCTACGCTAGTTCGACTAGCACAACGACGTGATAAAGCTGGTGTAACGCTGTTAGAAGAAGTTGTACGGCCAAGGTTGGACAACTTGGCGAGGCTCGCTGTCACGTCTATACCGCGAGAAACACTTGCTATGCGTGAACTGGCAGTCAAAGTAACTCAAGCTGCTTACGCGCAAGCTAAGCATGGTGGGGACGAAGCTGACAAAGCATATTATGCAAGTTGGCTAGGTGTTCGACTTGGTGCTGTGGGCAGGCGTGAAGACGCCCTCGCGGCTACCCAAGAAGCGGTGACCAGCTACCGTCAACTGGCTGAAACACGTCCTGATGCTTTTTTACCTGACTTGGCAGATGCCTTAAACAACTTGGGCAACAGGTTCAGCGACCTCGGCAGGCGTGAAGACGCCCTCATCGCCACGCAAGAAGCAGTGACCATCCGTCGTCAACTGGCTGAAGCCCATCCTGATGCCTTTTTACCTGACTTGGCAGATGCCTTAAACAACTTGGGTAGGATGTTCAGCAACCTCGGCAGACCCGAAGACGCCCTCGCTACCACCCAAGAAGCCGTATCCATCCACCGTGAACTGGCTAAAACACGTCCTGATGACTTTTTACCTGACTTGGCAGATGCCTTAAACAACTTGGGCATCGACCTCAGCGATCTTGGCAGACCTAAAGACGCCCTCATCGCCACCCAAAAAGCCGTATCCATTCATCGTCAACTGGCTGAAGCCCGTCCTGATGCCTTTTTACCTGACTTGGCAACGTCACTAGGTGCTTTTGCGCAAACTCTCGAGGCTCTTGATCAATCAAATGACGCTATTCAAGCTTATTATGAAGAAATCCCCTGCGAAATAAGAGGTAAAGTGGGCTATGAAAGCGCGTGTGCTGAAACGAAAAGGGAAGCATCTGTACAACTTCACAGGGTTGAGTGTTGAGCAGTTTGAGGAGCTGTGCGAGGCAGTCGAAGCTGAATTA
>JBCCBI010000429.1:0-4852 GCA_039034155.1 Deinococcota bacterium
CGAAACTGTGAGCAGTCTGCAAGCTGAACTCACCGCAGCACAAGCTGGCATCAGTGAGCAGATAACAACCTTGCAGACATCTAACGATAGTCTGGCAGCAGATTTGACAGGTATCACTACGGAGCGCGATGACCTACAAGGACAACTTGCTGCCCTGCAAGCCCAAGTTGGTGAGTTTAACGACATCAATATTGCGCTAGATCAGCAGTTACAAGCTGTAACAGATGAACTCAATGAATTACAAGCTAGTATCGACGCGCAAGCTGTAGCTGAGCCAGTTGTGCCTGGCCCTATTGTACCTGACCCCGTTGTACCTGATCCTGTTGTACCCGGTGCAGACACAACCCAAGCTGACCTACCGGCTGGCGCGCAGGGGTTACACATCATTCAAGAAGGTGAAACGCTATCTGCAATTGCCCAACTTTATTATGGTGATGCGACCTTGTGGCCGGAAATTGTCACCTTCAATGAATTTTTAGAAATTGACCCAGACACTATCGAAATTGGTGACACATTGTTCATCCCTGATTTAGCGATAACGCCTTAAATATCATCATCAATCAGGTTGAGTTCCAAAGAGGAGGCAGACTAGCTGCCTCTTCTTTTTTGGAGCTAGCATCAGCTGTAGTTGATGACGTCGTCGGTATGCATTATATATTTAATTTTGTTAAAACGTAATATATAATTTCAAAGTATAAAAATCTTAGCCGCTATTTTAAATGATATCGGCACGGGTATATATGACTGCAATCAACCCGCTTGTTTAGCTGCCAGTTGGTCAGTGGCTTCATCCCAAGCGGTCATGGCGGTAAGTAAGTCTGCCTCGAGCTGGGCATGGTCGTGGCCAAGCTCAGCAATGGAGCTAGTATCAACAGTTTGGGGATTGGCTAGTTGGGTTGTGACGTGCTCGAGCCTATCTTCAAGCTCAGAAATTTGCTGCTCGAGCGTTTCAAGCGTGCGCTCTAACTGCCACTTAGATGGCGACTTATGTGCTGCCTGTTTGGGTTTAGAGGCCCCCAATTTGCCATCAGATGCCTTGGCGGTATGCTCATTCTCGCTGCGCCTGCTGGCGCGTTTTTGTTGGTAATAGCTCCAACCGCCTTCATACGCCTGAAACTTGCCACCATCAATTTCCCAAATAAGATCAGTGGTGGTTTGAATAAACTTTCTGTCGTGAGAAACGAGAATCAGTGTGCCTTCATAGACGGCTAGGGCGTGCTCGAGCGCTTCAATCATCTCTACATCGAGGTGGTTAGTGGGTTCATCTAGCACCAGCACGTTGTACTCACCAAGCGTGAGTTTAAGCAGTGCCAAGCGGGCGCGTTCGCCGCCAGATAGGTCGCGAATGGCCTTGAACTGGGCGTCATACGGAAACAAAAAGCGCCCCAGCAAGTTGTGGGCATCACTGTCGCCAACCATGCGAATGAGTTCCTCAATAAGTGTAGCGTCTGGATTAACGCCACTCAGCGCTTGATCGTAGTAGCCAATTTGCACGCGTGCGCCGTATCGTAAGTGGGTTTGTGGGTTGTCACTGACCTGGTCACCCAACAACACACGTAAAAAGCTGGTTTTGCCTGCGCCATTGGGGCCGACAATAGCGATGCGCTCACCTGCTCGTACAGTTAAGTGCACGTCTTCGAACAAGGTTTTAGTGCTAAAACGTTTGGCAAGATGGGTAGCCTGCAAAATAATGTCTCCGCTGGAACCACATGGAAAGACAAAACGCGGCCGTCCTAGTTCGCTTTCAGCATCAGCTAGCATAGTGGTTTCATAGCGCTCGAGCTTGCGTTCCATACTTTTGGCACGGCGGTGTAGTTTGGCGTTTTGCCCGGCCCACTGTTTCATTTGCGCAGCAGAAGCGGCTAGGCGCTCGCGTTCCTTGTGTTGGTTGGCGCGGGTGGCAGCCTCAATCTCTAACTGGGCCGCGCGGTGTTCGCGGTAAGCGCTGGGGATACCTTCAAACGTGCGCAAGGTGGCGTTGGCAATCTCGGCAGTGGTTTTGACCGCACCATCTAAAAAACTGCGGTCGTGCGAGACAATCACCACGCTGCCAGGGTAGCGCCCCAGATACCCCTCGAGCCAAGTTCGCATAGCCATGTCGAGGTGGTTGGTGGGTTCGTCTAACAGCAGTACATCCGGCTGGGCCATAAGTAACTTGGCAAGGCCCAAACGCGTTTTTTCACCACCAGAAAGTTGGCTGGCGAGGTCGTGTTCGCGCCCCTGAAAGCCGAGTGCATGTAAGACCGCATCGCGCCGGGCCCGCCGGGCGTAACCCCCACGCCGCTCAAAAATATCGTGGATGCGCTCCCATGTTTCAAAAATATCTGGCTTGTCTAGACCAGCTTGCTCGAGTTCTGCAAGGCGCTGCTCGAGCGCGTCCAGTTCAGTAAATGCTTGGTCGCTAACAGCTTCAATCGTGACATCTTGCGACATGACTGGGTCCTGCTCGAGCATGGCAATTTGCACACCTTCACGTACATAGACCTGTCCACCATCAGGCTGTTCTTGCTGCATGAGCAAGCGCAAAATAGTGGACTTACCCGCGCCGTTGCGGCCAATTAGGGCAAGCTGCGAACTTGTGTATAGCTCCAACGTTGCACCCATGAGCACGTCTTGATCGCCATAATATTTATCTACCTGTTGAAGTGCCGCTAGCAGCATGGTGATTATTGTAAACCAGCTTAGCCCATTAGGGTGGTGGTGCAGACAAAAGCATCAAGTAACATGTCGAGAAACCTTACAAAATGCTTCTTTGGAGCTTACTAGAATTGACCTAAGTACCTCCAAGTTGAAAAGTGGGGTTTATTAAACTTAGCAGCGCTCATCCTTAACCGCTAAACGCTATCTAAAAACTGCGGTTTCCAGATAGGAGGTACTTAAATATTCTGAGGATAGCGTCATAGCTGTGATCTATAAGTATAGAGCGGTTGAGATTGTATGTGAGAGGCTCCATGCTTATGTTGTATTGTCTGCACCGCCCAATCCCAATGGATGTGCCAGAGAGATTGTAAGTTGTAGCGCCGCATTGCGATAAGCAAGCTTTCTAAACTAAAGGCATCGGAGTAGGTGAACAGCACTATCTTGCTGGTCAATGCTCTTAATAATGGTCTTATTTACTACCTGTATTAATGAGAGGGTTTCATCGTGCAACGTATCGTCATCTTCCTAACCTTGATGCTCATGATCTCGTGTGGGTCAGCTGACCCAGAACAGCCCAACACCCCGCAGCCTCAACCTCCTAGCAATGAACCCCCTAGCAGTACCCCAAGTTTTGCAGCGTTACTCAACGCTCCCAACCCTCCATTTGAGGTACATGATCCATCCAACATTGTTGAGATGGCGCCTGGTGTGTACAGTTTTTTTGCGTCCTCAAACCCAGACTGGGATTACCAACTCAGACAATTTACGTTGGACATGAATCAAGCCATGCCAAGCTGGCAAGAACAAGGTTTTTGGTCAACGCAAGACGAACTGCCAGAATTCTTGGAATGGCACGTTCCATGGATGGAGCAATACGGATACGATGGTACGTTCCAAATTGAACACAGAGAGCTTGCCACCATTGCCCCAAGTTTGCTAGACGCGCAGACGGTTTACTTTAATATGCGTAACACTGCTGGTTACGAGTGGGCTGCCGAGCGAGATGAAGAACCGGCCATGTTTCACGCAATGTACAAAGCAAATGCCAGTGGCACGTATCCTAACCAAACATGGTCGGTGGACCCTATTCCCGTGTACTATTCTGACGAAACGACCTTTGGCAGGGGCGGACCAAGGGCCGTAGACACCCAAGTCTGGCGAGATGATGACGGTCAGCTGTACATGACCTTTGGCTCGTGGGATCCTGCTAATCGAAACGTCATTGCCATCGCCGACATGGACGAAACAACTGGGCGCATTGAAGGCTTTACTGCAAGCGCGCCCGGTTACTATAATGCTAGCTCGCCCGCATTTCACCCTGTGGCCACGTTTGGGGAGGCCGCCCAAAGCTTTAAGCACGGCGACTACTATTATCTATTTCTCAATTTAGGTGGCTGCTGTTCAGGCTTAGACAGTACCTACACGATTGTTGTGGGCCGCTCGAGCAATCTGTACGGTCCCTACACCGATGACTTGGGGCGCGCGTTTATGGACGTTTATCCAGAAACGGCTGACACAGATTACGTCACACGGTTTCCGGGCAAATTGCTTTTACAAACTGAAGGTGATGTCATCGGTCCCGGTCACACAGGTATTTATACGCACAGTGACGGCCGTGTGCTGATGTCGTTTCACTACTACGATGGTCGTGACAATGGGACGCCTAAGCTGGCTACCCGTGAACTTGCGTTTGATGCTGAGGGGTGGCCGTACGTTGTCAGGGATGTGTCCACTGAGTAATGAGGTGTGAAGAGGTAGGGGAGGCTCGAGCCTTCCCCGCGTATCAGGTGTTATTACTACAGTACTTCTCGAGGAATAGGCACACGCGGGTGGAAGCTGAACACGCGAAATCCTACAAATCCCAGCAGGGCAACCACACACGCTAGCGCAAAGCTATCTTGCACGTAGGGGTAAAGCGTCCACACACCTTCAGATGGATTGTTGTGCAGTAAATATCATCAAAGCGTTACCAACGCAGTTAGCTGCATCAGCTTGGAAAGTAGCTGTGTGGTGACTGGTGCCAGCATAGAAGCGGTAGTTGGTAGAAGGCATCATCCTAGCGGGTGAGGTAGGGGTGATTTGTAGGGGTTTCACTCGAGGAATACTAATAAAACCAAAACTCCTCGAGCTAATAGTTTGAAGATATTAGCTCGAGGAGTGCTTTGTTGATGTGTAACCCTGTGATTTTAGACGATACTACAAAACGGTAGTA
>JBCCBI010000430.1:0-4811 GCA_039034155.1 Deinococcota bacterium
GTTATGACAGCACAAAGGCATTTGTAGGTTTCTTCAAAATACCTTAAAATATAAGTGTATCTAGTAGGCATTAGCTCTAGGACAGTTCAGAAATGGAGCGTTGGCAACATGTGTCATCACAATCAAGCTAGTGCGCGAAACTGCACACGTGCAGGCTGCCGTATTCACGCTAAAATAACTCGTGGCAAGGCGTAAACCAACTAAAACAACACGCAAAGGGCGTCGCAAAGACCCCTTTGATTATGAAGCTCTGGGTCTTGTGCTCTTGGGTGTAGGTATTTTTTTGAGCGCAAGTCTTATCCCAGCATTTTCAACGGGTGAACTGGGCAACACCTTACGGCAGGCCCTAGCGGGACGCTTGGGTTGGGGCAGTTATGCGCTGTTACCTCCGCTGTTTGCAGCAGGTGGTCTGTTCTTACTTCGGCAGCCTCAGTACGGCTGGGGGCGCATGTTTATGGGCTATGCCATTGTAGCTGCAGGGGTGTGGTTGTTGCTAGTTTTACTTACCCCACGTTTGCCCGTTTTACGGGTGCGCGCAGCAAGTGGGGTATGGGGTGCACAACTTGCCAGCTCGTTTACAGGGAGCAGCGGTTTGCTTGCCTATGTTGTGGCACTTTTTGTGATTATCCTTGGGCTCGAGCAACTGCTCAACATGCCGCCTACCCAACTCTTACGGCAAGCAGCGCGTTCGTTTGTCGGTGCCATTCACGACTTTGTCTCAGCCGTTTTAGACTGGCGACGTAGGAAAAAGTTAGAGGGTGCCCACATTGCTGACCGGATTTTAGCCCAGCGCGCACTTAAGGCGCTCGATCTTGACCTAGCAGCGTTACGCGAGGTTTACACTGACAGCAAAGAACTTGACAGTTGGCGGACCAACGTCAAAAATACTGCTCGCAAACTCGACAAGTCACTCTTAGATGACGAAGTTTTGCTCTACACTCAGGAAGATATTACTGCATGGCAAGACGCTGTACGCGGGTTTAGCGAAGACCGTGCCAATGGGTTATTACCTTATGTACAATCTGAAGGCATTGTGCATTTTGCAGAAAGCTTAACGAAATTACGTGACCACCTAAGCTCTTCGTTTCGCAACCTCACCGATAAACCTGACGCAAGCTTAGCCGCTGTAAGTGAGCTGGATAGTTTGCGTGAAGGCCTAGACCTTGACCTAACCGCGCTCAACACCCGTTACCGCCGCCTCATGCGGGAACGAGAACTTGCTGAGGCCGCGCTCAACAGTGCTGCCCCGCGCACGCTTGCTAAACTCAATGACCAACACCAAAAACGCAGTGATCAATACCAACAAATTGCCCGCACTTGCGAAGACATAGGAAGAAGTGTGGACCAACTTGAAGCGTGGTACCCGCTCGCGACCATGTTACAAGCTGCTGCTGAGGTGCTTACCGGTAAACCCGAGTACGACCTTGTGACTGACTACAGCAACAAACTTGCAGCTACCTTACACAGCCGCAAACGCGACGGCCTAGTAGATGTCCGCGAGTGGGCAGTTGGACTCAAAGCCATTGTTGATGGTCTGCCCGATAACCTACGCGACCCTATATATGCTCGAGCCGAAGAAACCAAAATTACCTTACCTATGAACCCACGTCCCGATATGGAGAGTTCGAGCTACACACCAGAACACAACCAACACCCTTACTCGCCACAAGCAAGTACCGATAGTGGAGAGTTTGGTGGTGAGCTAGACGGTAACTCAAGTGGAGACTTTGGCGGCAATTTAGGTATTCCTTTGGAAGATTTGCTAGATTTTGATACCGCTAACCCTAACGCAACCAACCAACCTGTTCCGGTAAGCGCCGTGGGCACAACCCAATCAGCTAACACAGCTGACAATGCACCCCCGTTTGCAACAGAGGGTGATCCGCATTTTGAGCAAGGTGATGCCGACGGTACAGCTCAGCCCCTCTATGCGTCGGATGGGGCCCCCGCGAGCTTAACCGACATGAGTGGCGCTGAAAACGTCGCTGATTTACCTTTGCAGTACCCGCGCAGCACCTTACTTGACTCTAAGGGCGCAGCTACCGAAGAGCGCCCTTCGGTACGCCACGAGCTAGCGCGCCGTAAAAACAAAATTGAAGAGACACTCAAAAACTTCCGCTTACAAGGTCTAGTGCAAGACCCTGTGCGTGGCCCTAGCGTCACCCGGTTTGAAATTAAACCAGCTGCTGGTGAAAAAATTAGCCGCTACGCCAACCTAAGTAACGACTTGGCGCTAGCTATGGCTGTGGGAAGCGTGCGCATTGAAGCGCCCATTCCAGGTAAAAGCGTTATTGGTCTCGAGGTTCCCAACACCCACCGTGACACCGTGCGCTTTCGGGAAGCCATTGAATCTGATTCGTTCCGGCGCAGTAACGCCAGCATCCCCCTAGTTTTGGGCAAAAGCATCGAAAACGAGATTGTCGTGGGCGACCTGAGCACCATGCCCCACATGCTTATTGCTGGGTCTACTGGCTCAGGTAAGTCGGTTGCCATCAACACGCTTATTGGGTCGATGGTGTTCCGCTTTTTGCCGACTGACTTGCGCCTTCTTATGATTGACCCCAAGATGGTCGAGCTTACGCCCTACGAGCGCATCCCCCATCTCATCCGCCCAGTAGTTACCAACCCAAACGATGCCGCTGGCGTGCTGGCGGGGGCAGTTGCCCACATGGAGCGCCGCTACAAGATGATGAGCAAAATTGGGGCCAAGACCCTCGCGCAGTACAACGCCAAAGCCCGCGACCTAGACCTGCCCGAGATGCCCACCATCGTCATTATCATTGACGAGCTAGCCGACCTTATGATTACCAGTCCCAAAGAAGTTGAGGGCGCGATTATGCGACTTGCGCAAATGGCGCGGGCAACCGGAATGCACCTTATTCTGGCAACCCAGCGACCCAGTGTAGATATTTTGACGAGTTTGATTAAAGTTAACGTACCTGCACGGGTAGCATTTGCGGTAAGTAGCGGTCACGACTCGCGCACAATTCTGGATAGCCTGGGTGCAGAACGCCTCACAGGGATGGGTGACATGCTTTACTACCAGCCCGGACTCGCCAAACCCATCCGTCTGCAAGGACCCTATACCAGCGAGCAAGACATTACCAACCTCAGTGACTTTTTGCGCCGGCAGATGTTTGACGACGACTTTGTAGAAGCTTACGGCAGCGACTTTGACCCTATTCCAACCGACGACTCTGCAGCGTCCGGCTTAATTGATTGGGATGACGACAAACTGCGTGAGGCGGCTGAACTGGCTGTCAGTGAAGGGCAAGCGAGTGTCTCGAGGTTCCAACGGCGTTTATCGGTGGGACACGCCCGGGCCGGTAAGCTCATGGATTCCTTAGAAGCAATGGGTATTGTAAGTCCAAGTAAAGGTAGCAAAGCTCGCGAAGTCCTTGTACAATTTGAGGAACTCCCTGATATCTTTGGACGCTAATTTTGGACGCTCATTCCTTTAAGCTTGTGAGGTGTACCAGTTATGACAACCTCAGCGAATAACACGCCTGTAGTTTGCTTGCTCGAGCCCAACGCGGCTGGTGATATTGTCATTTACTCGAGCAAGGTAAATCTGTGGCTGCTTACCCTTGGCTCGTTTGCGCTAGCCGGCCTGGGCGCGTCTTTACAGCTCATCACACCCCCTGCGTCACCCCAAGCTGCCATATTTGCAACGTTCTTATCTATTATCAGCGTGCTTTTTTTTGGTGTGTGCGGCGTATACGGCATCTTCCGGCTCATGCAAGACAAACCTGCGCTCATCATTAATGTAGAGGGTGTTGTGGATAACTCGAGCCTTATTGCGGTTGGCCCGGTAGCGTGGCAAGACATTAGCACTGTGAGTGTAAGTGAGTACCGAGGGATGTACCTAGTCACGCTAGAAGTTAGCGACCCCCAAAAATACATGCCCAAACGCAACCTGTACACGCGGCTACTTGCCAAGCTTAACCTGCGGTTTTTTAGAAGTTCGATTCAGATTTCTGCGAGTACCTTGCAGGTTAACTTCAACCAGCTCGAACGTACCATTGAGGCTTACCACGCGCGTTACGGCTAAATGGACTAGCTATTCTATGAGCTTGTAGCGTTTCGTATCACTTTGTTTTGTACACTTTGAACAATGCAAGTTGAACCGACAAGCAAAGCTATGCATATACATCCTAAAAGATCAACACCCAGATGGTTAAATGGGTTGCTAACACTAATAACAGTCACTTGGTATACAGCAGTAATTTGGCACGTATTTGCGTCGCTTCCATCGAGAGATACTTACGACGCGGTAAGATCTTTTTTAATCTTCCTTTTCTGCACCTATGTGTTTTATGTATCTTTGAAGAAGCCCACTCCGACGGGTATTGTTTTAGACCCTGAAGGTATAAAGCAAACGTCTGGTATGACACTTGTGAAATGGCACGATGTAGACGATGTCATGCTAGTTACGCAGCGTATCGGAACGAAGCATTTATTGGTGCTCAAGTTAACTGATGCAGGTAAAAGACGCATCATCGCAGAAGCACAACCTTCAGAAAGGTGGGGGTACAAGATGCATTTTCTGTTGTATGGAAATGAGCTGATATATCGACCAAATGCGTTCAACATTCAAACAGATGACTTTGCAACTTTAATAAAAGATTATCACAGCCGTTATGGCACGACAGAGCTGCTGGATGAATCTCACTTGTGAATTTGCACCTTACTTCTTGTAGCGTTTTGCATCACTTCTCTGAGTAAACTCTTAATAATGCAGGTTGAATTAACAAACGAAGCTATTCACATAGATATTGCCCCTAAAAATAAATGGTTCATTGTGCCATTGA
>JBCCBI010000431.1:0-4804 GCA_039034155.1 Deinococcota bacterium
ACCATTACCACCAGCAAAGGTTGTGGTCAAGCTTTGGGCACTGCCTAGCGAAACAGCCCACCATAGTGACATCAATATAAGTGTGGCGACAAGACATTGTTTCAGTGGTTGCACGAAGGACTCCCTTATGAACGTTTGTGTGGTGTTTACAGCCTTGATTTGGTGTGTATGAGGTGCGTTCTGCATTATTGCCCCACCGTTACAATTGCACCTTGTAAGTTCGTTGCGATGTTGGTTTCTACTTCAATACCCTCTGTGGTTGAGATACCAAGTTCAGTTACAGAGAGTTGGAAGGTAGCTGGTCCTGTACTTTGTGGAGCTTTGGCAGTTGGCTCATTCACAAAGGCAAAGTAGAGGTCGAAGCTATCTGGTGTGCCACTTGGGGTGTTGGTGTAAGGGTACTCGTAGGCAATGGTGACAACGCCTGTTTCACCTATGTTGATGGTGCGGTTGCTTTGTCCCGATGCATTACTGGCGATGAAGCCTTTTTCTAGGACAACGAAGCTGTTGTTGGGGTAGTTGGTGTCAAGTAAGTCTTGAGTTGCTGCTTGGTCAGTTGTTGTGAAATCGTATTGGTCTGCTTTGTCAGGGTCTATGCTGCCATCACCAAAACGACCTTGGGTGGGTTGCATAGCTTGGATGGTTGCTGGGTTAGTTATGGCATTCCCAGCACTGTCTTTAACATCCGTGATGTTTGTACCAGGTGTAGTGACATCCGTTTGCACACTGTAGAGCGATAAGTTGGTGATGTTTTGGTCGGAGGTGTTGACAACTTCAAAGGTGACTTGTTGAATGCGCATGCCATCAACATCAACAAGCTCACTGTTAACTTCAGAAAACTGCAAGCCGGGGACTAGGCTTTGGGTATCTATGCCTTTACCTAACTCAGCCACACCGAGAAGTGGACTTACCTCAACTGAACTAGGATTTGGTGCTGGGCTGCTACCGCAAGCAGCCAATAAACCCAACAGTAATAAACTCATGATGCGCAACGCAAAAGAGGATGAAAAAGAAAAATGATGCATATAAAACCCCTTGATGTATGTCAATGTCAACTGCCCATGAATATCAGTGAACGTTGCAACAGCAAGATAGCAAACCAACTCTTACAAAATTCTTACTCGAGCCTGTGTCGGTGTTTCAGCAGCAATAGCCTTGCTTAGTTAAATTGTGTGTGGGTCGTGGTTAATAGAAATTAAAGTTGTAATTTAGGCTCGAGCTATGCAAGCTAAAATTGTAATGCTGGATAAACGCAATCCAAAAAAGATTAAGACACAATTAAGAATATACTCCAGAAAGTTTGTAGCAACGCCTCTAGTGGGCTATCCTGCATGTCAAATGCATCGAGCAACTGTCCATAAATATGTTACCTAAGGCGCTTGTAAGGTGTATTCAACCAATGCCTCGAGGTTGGCGTGTTGCCCTTCTGCTTCGGCATCCCGCAAGATAGTCGCATCCACGTAATCACTTAATGATTCCAGCACACGCCACGCCCGCCGTTTGTCTAGGTAGTGGGCTTGTCTGTGGTTAAGTACCGTGTAGAGCAAGGTGGCAGCTTGTTCTAAGCGCGAGCGCTTGCGGTGAATTTCAGAGATGATGACGAAGTGCTCGAGCACCTGCGCGGTTGCGCCACTCTCCCAAGCTAGGCTGAGCGCAGTGTTGATATGCTGCTGGGCCTTACTGTAGTCCCCTTCACCCAAATGAACTTGGGCAAGGGTTGCTTGCAGGTCGCTACGCAAGCCAGCAATGGGAGTATCTGCTAACCGCTCGAGGGCTTCTTGCACAGTTGTTCTCGCAACCTCAAACTCATTTAGAGCTAGGGCAACCCGCGCCAGTCTGGCTTTGATTTCAATGAGCATGGGGCAGTCGTGAATGCGCTGGGCTAAGCTGTAAGCAACCTCGAGTGTGGCTCTAGCTTGCTGCGGCGCAGCGTAGCGTAGGTGCAAAATACCTAAATCTGCTAGCACCGCTGCAGCGCGGTAGTCATCGCCAGAATCTTGCAGGAGCTCTAAAGCCCGCTGGAAGTGCGTTTCTGCCTCGGTGACATCTCCGGTCATGAGCAGCGCGTGGCCTAATTCAGCAAGCACTGCTGCCAGTTTGTGCGACACAAGCTGCGTGGCAATATCGTGAACTTGCTCTAACAGCGCGCGGGCGTCGTCAGTATCCCCCATGCGAACCAAGCAGCGGCTTAGGACAAGTACAACATCTATTTGGGCGGCCTCAACGTTATGACGCCAAGCGTCACTTGCATTGCTGGTATCGGTCTGGTTTTTGAGTAAGGTAAGCGCACTTTGGGCAATCTGTTTAGCACTGTTGAGTTGCCCGCTGCGCTCGAGGATTTGGGCGCGGGCAAGCTGTAAAGGTCCGCAGCTACCAGCATCTTCCAATGCATCTTGAGCGTGTTCAAACACATTAATGGCTTGGCGTAAATGACTGGTACGCATCAAAAATAGCGCTAAAAGTGGGGCTGTTTTGGCGATGCTAGCCGTGTCCTGCACGCTTAATGCCCATTTCCATGCAGCCACAATATTGTCGCGCTCTACTTCCAGCACAAGCAGGTCAGCTTTGCTAGTTGGTGTTTTGTCAAGCAGTAGCTCGAGGTAATAGTGACTGTGCTTAGTACGCGTCCGAGCTTCACTATCGGGGTCTTCACGCAGTTTTTCTTCGGCGTATTGGTAGAGCAGCGGGTGCCACTCGTAGCGCCAGTCGTCGCTAACTTGCAAGAGCGATTTATCCACCAGTGAAATGAGCGTGGGTAAACTTGCGCCTGCAACCTGCTGCGCCGCTTCTTTACGGAAACCACGCTTAAAGGCGGCTAACCTACTCAACACTTCTGTCTCAGTGTCGGTGAGTAGCCGCCACGAGTACTCAAACACCGTGCGAATGCTGCGGTGGCGTTTGGTTACATTCCGGGCAGAGGTGGCTAAAAAATCTAGGTCTTGTTCAATTTCAGCCGCAATATCACTGCAGGACATCATTTTCACCCACACTGCAGCTAGCTCGAGCGCTAGTGGCGACCCCTGTAACAAGTGACAAATCCGAATCACAGCCGGTAATTCTGTTTTGTTGAGCGCAAAGCTCAACTGCGCGCGCCGGGCCCGCTGTACAAAAAGTTGCACCGCACCAGACGCCAGCGCGTCTTCCACACTGCTACCGCGCGCCGGTAGCGGCAGCCCCAACAGCGGCACCACCCATTCCTCGGCAATGTTTAAGCGCTCTCTGGACACCAGCATTATTTTGAGGTTGTCACAAGCGTGCACAAGCTCCGCGGGCAACATGGCTTCATCCATCAAGTGTTCAAAGTTGTCTAGGATGAGTAGCAGCCGGGTTTGGTCAATGTGAGAAATAATGTCCTCGAGGCTGTAATCAGCCTGCAGGTCAAGTGCCTCAGCCACACCAGACACAATATCTGTGTCATCTTTAGCATCATCTAAAGGAACATAGTAGATGCCCTCAAAAATACCCAGCTCAACCTGCTCACCAGCAGCTTCTAGCGCTAAGCGCGTTTTGCCGATACCACCCTGACCAAACAAGGTGAGGACGCGGCACTGCGGATGATCTAAATGCAAGTTAATGACCGCAAGCTCGTCTTGCCGGCCAATTAGGGGCACACTTTGCTTGACAATATTATTGTCCGGGCGGTCTTCACTAGCAGGGCGGTCTTCGGTAGATAGGCGTGATACTGGTCGTTCAAAGGTTGCTGTGGGCGTGCTCCCATGCTGGAGGGCTAACAAATCTTGGGCAAACGCTTTTGCCGATTCATAGCGCTCGTCTGGTTCTTTGGCGAGCGCTTTGTCTAACACCCGGTCAATATCTTTAGGCAGTCCCTGGCGCAGTTGGCTAACAGGTTCCGGCGCTTTTGACAGAATGTTTAGCAGTAACGCACTAAAATTGTCTGCGGCAATAAACGGCGTAGCACCCGCTAGCATCTCGTAGAGCACCACACCTAACGCCCAAATATCTACTCGGTGGTCAATAGCTTGACCGCGCATCTGCTCAGGTGACATGTAAGCAAGCGTGCCCAAAAAGCCACCTGCTTGGGTGAGGCCGCTAATGCCATCAAACTTGGCAATCCCAAAATCCAAAATTTTGACCAAGCCGTCTTTGGTCACCATGAGGTTAGCTGGCTTAATGTCCCGGTGAACAATGCCTTCTTGGTGCGCTTTGGCAAGGCCTTTAGCAGTCTGTTGGGCGTAACTCATTACCTCATGGAAGGGGAGTTCACCTGTCTCGAGACGTGTCTCGAGCGTCTTCCCGTCATAGTGCGCCATGACAATAAAAAGTTGGTCGTCATCTTCTTCAATACTGTGGGTAATGCCAATGTTAGGGTGATCCATGCGGGCAGCAGCTTGTGCTTCGAGCATAAAACGTTCTTTAGCCTGACCGTCTCTAGCATAGCGTGCAGACAAAAATTTAAGCGCCACAATGCGCCCCAAACGCGTGTCCCGCGCTCGGTACACGGTGCCAGCACCACCTTCACCAAGTTTTTCAATAAGCTCATAGTGTAAGATGGTCTCGCCTACCACGCCTATGTCCCTTCGTTAATAGGTTAACTTTACAAAGATTTTGTCAGCTAGTTTTAAGCTCAATTTCCATGTGTTCAAAAATTTAAGAGGATGAATGTGTTTGTAGTAGTTACTACATGCTTTAGAGGATATGTTTAGGCTGCTTATAGATTTTCCCTACGGACTTACATTCTTAAGTTATACCGATCCCGATTAAATACTTTATAAACCCCTATGGGCTTTATGTCGTTCCCATCGGAATCGGTAGTCATTTCTACACCTTCCAGGTGAGTTAATTC
>JBCCBI010000432.1:0-4767 GCA_039034155.1 Deinococcota bacterium
GAGCTGTTCATAGTACAGTACTAAAAAAGGCAAAAGTGCCGCAAACGCAGCAAAGTAAAAAAAGTAAAATCCTTTAGGAGCTAGCACAGGTAAGTTTAACGTGACTCGAGCAAACTTAATGCCTCAGCTAAACTTGCTTGCGCGCTTGTCCCCCCGGCCGCTCTGGTAGAGAGTGATCCACACGCACAAGCAAACTGCAAACTGAGCTCGAGCGGCCAACTCTGCAACGTGCCATACAAAAACCCAGCGTTAAACGAATCGCCTGCACCAGTTGTGTCAACGAGGTCAACTGGAAAAACGGCTGACCTGTACTTAGTAACATCTTGCTGAACAAGTCCGCCCTCAGCGCCTAATTTGACGGCTAAGGTGCTTACTCGTGTAGCTAATATATTGACAGCAGCCTCGAGCGTCGTCTGTTTACTAATCTGCAACGCTTCTGCTTGGTTCGGTAAAAAAACATCTGTATAGTCAAGCACATCATTCAAGCCATCATCCCAAGTTTCGCGCGGGTCCCAGTTGGTGTCTAGTGAAGTCGTGAGACCTTTAGCTTTAGCGCTTTTGAACAACTTAGGCACGTGAGGGCGTAAGGCATCCAGCAAAAAATAGCTGCTAAGGTGAACGTGTTTGGCGTCCTCAAAAAGGTTTAGGTTGATGTCCTCGTAGTGCAAACTCGAGATGCTTCCGGCATACGTCAAAATGGCGCGGTCAGCGGGTTCAGACAGAATAATGCTAAAGCCTGTTGCTTGCGTTGCATCCGTGATGCAATAGGACGTGTCAACGTTCTTTTCTTGCATTGAAGTGAGCATAAAACGTCCAAAAATATCATCGCCAACCACGCCCACAAACGCTGTTTTAAGCCCGAGCTTAGCCGCACCACAGGCGGTAATGACTGCAGATGAGCCGATGGTCAAATCTGCATGGTCGACCAGTTTTTCAGCCTGACCAAAAGCTGGGCGCAGGTCAGTGCCCCTTAAAATTAGGTCAGGGTTAATTTCACCAACAATGACCAGATCATAGGTCATGAAGATGTTTTGGGAGTAGCTATCAACAAAATTATGGATATCTTACTCATCTAAAACAACAACCGCCGTTAAATTATGTGGCTCATCTGGGTTGAGGTTTTTGGCGCGGGCACGCTCACAAGCCATAAGTTGTAGAAGGGGTAAGTACAGAATGTTGCGGAGATTAGGGGCAAGCCCGGACTCAAAGGCAATTTCTATCAAGCTACCTAACGTTACATCAGTAACATCTGCCTGTGATTGATGCTTGGCCGTTTCAGCGAGGGAGAGAACGGTGGCGCCTCGAGCCTGCATCTCGTTAAGCACAGTACGCTCTCGAGCCTCGTTTTCTACTGACACCAGGCCGATAATTAACGTCTGTTCGTTCACCATTGCTTGCGGACCATGCCGAAACTCGAGGAAATGAAATGGCTCGCTGTGACTCAACGTCATCTCTTTCATCTTGAGGCTTAATTCGCAGGCAAGGCCGTAACGCGCCCCTGAACCCAGGAAATAGAAGCGCTCGAGGTTTAAGTCCGTTCCTAGGGTTTGAGCAAGGTCTAGATGATCCTGTAAGAGCTGCTGGCATGTTTTAGATAAGGCAGTAAGCAATGTTAGATGTTGCTTATTCCAAAGTTGGGTAAGTGCAACGGTTGCCAAATAGAGCACACTAAACGCCCGCGTTTGTGCAATGCTTTTTTCTTGACCTGATGGTAAGACGAGGTTAACGGCCCCTAATTTGGCAAGGGTACTGTCTGGGTAGCAGCTCAGGGTTAACACCAAACCCTGGCCGTGCTGCTTAAAACTTTCTACTGCGCGCAGTGTTTCTGTTGTTGTCCCTGAACGGCTAACAGCAATCAGCAAGGTCTTTTTATGGGCGCTGTAAGCCGACTTGGGATACAGCCAAATTTCAGAGGCAGGTAATCCCTTGGTGCAAACGTCGCTTGTTTCACGTAATAGTGTTGCCGCAGCAAGCGCTAAGTAGTAGGTTGAACCACAACCCGTAAAAATAATTTCGTCGTAATCATGGAGTTGAATGCTACTGAGTGTATCAATTTGTAGTTCAATATGATCCAACGCTAACAACCATGCGTCTGGTTGCGACATGATTTCACTAAGGGTGTACTCTCCTGCCATTAAGCGTCCTTTCCAAACAGACGTTCGGCGTTTTGGTAATAAACTTTTGCCAACACCTCATCAGGCAAATAAAGGCCGTAGATATACCAGCGACCCTGTCCTGGGGGATCATACGTGTTGTAGCTAAAATACTCGTCATCAGTTTCTAAAAAGCGGTAATGAAGTTGATAACTGGCTAAGCTGGCGTCTGCATCGGTGCCAAATAAAATGCGCTCAGCATGCTTCAGAAAAAAGCGCCGCGCACTATAAGGTTGCCGCCCCAATTCTCCCAAGCGCGCACTAATGTCCACGTACAAGTTAGGACACTCGTCTAAAAGTGCTGACACCCAGCCTAGGTTCTCGGCATAGCAACCCATATGTGCACCTATAAAACGGGTGTGCTTGTGCCGCCGCACTAGGTTGGCAAAGCCTTCCATAATGCTCATGAAACTGGGAAACGGTGGACTGGTAAATTGCCAGTCTGGGTGCTGGTGTAACTCTTCCCAACGCTCATTCGTTGCGTCTACTGGATCAAAAAAGGCTACTGGGTCAGCCACATGCATCAAGACAGGTAGGTTGAGGTCAGCAGCTGCGTCCCACAAGGGAATGAGGCGTTCATCATCAACTTTGACGAGGGTGTCATGGTGATCTTTCACATGCAGGCCAAAGGGTTTCCAGATTTTGAGTCCCCCCGCACCGCGTTGAACTTGGGCGTGTAAGCGTGCCACAGCGTAGTCGGTAAATTCATCGCCGCGTACTGGCCACTGCCCCCAATCCACACCTGCAAAGTGAACAAAGCGGTCGGGATAGCGCGCTTTAAAGTAAGCTAAGTTAGCGTCCAGAATATCTTCACCCCAACCGCCATCTAAGTCCACCATCATGGTGACGTGCGCGCGGTCCATAGCCTCAATAAGTGCCTCAATAGGTTTGTCGCGCCAACGCCCACCAAACTCAGACGACAGGTGAATATGAGCGTCAACCACCGGAAACCTGGGGGTATCAAACCGTGATGTATCACGTTGCGATGACGGGACAACCAAAGCAGGTTTAGGACGAAAATCTTTTAGATAAATAGATTGAGATGCTGTGTTCACAACTTATCTGCTCTCTTGAGTGAAAGGGCAAACTTGTCTCAGGTACCTCTAAGTGGGCAGCATGCAGCATACACGCTAATGAGTAAAAACCCACTAACAATGTTGATGGTTTTTGGGTGATGCCAATACCCTACAAACAGGCTTTGCTAACGTTGTAACCATCTTAGAAAATAAGTTAGCGCAATTCAAGGCAAGTTTTGAGCGAAATTGCCAAAGTCAATCAAAACAAATTAGATCTTTCTCAGAATGCATCAACCTCCTTTGTTTTACATCATGCATCAACACGCATGACACATCGTCAAAGATGATGGCTATTGAGTTATGGTTGGTTAGTATGACGCGTACTTTTGATTAAATATGCGCTATTGTGCATATAAGATGCCCAAATTCTGAGTTATGCTTAATGTGTTAGGAGCACTCAGATTAACCTGAGACCGTCGGCTCGAGTGCACTAGCGCGTTCTACGATGAGTCCTTCAGCCTCGAGCTGACTGACCTCAACTTCACTCAGACCTTCATCCGTCAGTAAGCGTTCAATAGCAGCCAGTGGTGCAAAGCGGGCAAGTGTTTTTTGCCCAACTTTGCTGTGATCTGCAACCACAATGGCGCGCTCACTTACAGCTAAAAATGCTCTGGCGATGGCGCTCTCGAGGTGGTCGCGCATGGAAAAGCCAAACTCAGCCGTCACCCCACTACAACCTAAAAAACATACATCCAGACGGTATTCTTGCAAGGTGTAGCCAACCATGTCGCCAACCAGTTCATAAGAATAGCTGTTGAGCGCGCCACCTGTCACAATCACTTTGGTCAAACTGTGGTTGTAGAGTTCGGTTGCTACGTTGATGGCGTTGGTAACAACCGTCACGGGTTTACCCCGCAACCAACGCGCCAGTTCGGTACAGGTTGTGCCGCCAGAAAGGCCAACGACCATGCCCTCACTCACATGAGCGCTAGCAGCTGCAGCAATGGCCCGTTTGGCAGCACTTTTTGTGTCGGCAACGGTTTGAAAATCAGGTAAATAGGCAACTGGGCTACGTACTTTAGCACCACCCCATGTGCGTTCAATTAAACCGCGCCGTTCCAAGACGGCTAAGTCGCGCCGTACAGTGGCAATAGAAACATCCAACTTAACTGAGATATCCTGCGCTCTTACTTCACCGAGGTGCAAAATAAGGTTTTGAATCTGTTGTTGACGCGCGCGGTTTCGTTGTTGGGCATTCATAGGGGTCGCTCGAGTTTACGCATGCACTAAAGTCATAGTTCTTAGAGAATATCTGAAAAGCTTAACGTTGTGATGCTCTTTGACAAATTAATAGCGAGTACATTAAGGCTTATTACAACCCTGCTAGAATCCATAGCTCAACACTAATGTACATCATCTAAATACGCTCGCAGTCTACTTATGTCAAGTTGCCAGACAGTCTCTGATTTGTAAGGTTTAAAGCCGAGCTGCTGATTTATGGCTAGCATTGCAGCGTTAGAATTAGCATTACCTGTGTCAATATGCTTAATAGCAGGGCGTTCTGATAATACCCTTTGAATCATAGCGGCTTTAAGCCA
>JBCCBI010000433.1:0-4757 GCA_039034155.1 Deinococcota bacterium
GCTCGGCGGGGTACGCCATTTGATGTTGCAACCTGCGCTGGGGTACTGCTCGTTGGTTACTGGCTGGTCGTTGATGACAGCCTCGAGCGCAGCTCGTAAATCTGCTCCGCTAACCGGTTTATCATTTCCCGGACGGCTTTCGTCTAACCGACCTCTATAAACGAGCTTGTGCTCAGCATCAAACAAGAAAAAGTCAGGTGTGCATGCAGCTGTGAAAGCTTTGGCAACATCTTGAGTTTTATCAAATAAGTAGGGAAAGTTAAATTCTAAGGTCTCAGCTTGGGCGCGTAGGTCTGCGGGTTTGTCACTAGGTGAAATGGCAGGGTCGTTTGACCCAATGGCAATGATATGTGCTTTGTCTGCATAGTCTTGCCCTAGTTGGGCAAGCTCACCTTCAACGTGTTTCACAAATGGGCAATGTGTGCAAAGAAACATCACGAGTAGTGGTTTGTCCGTGACATCAGCGTTGCTAAAGGTGTTACCAGAAACAGTATCTGGCAGTGAAAATGCTGGGGCAGGGGTGCCTAGCTCGAGCATCGTTGAGGGTGTTAGGGCCATCATCAACCTCCAAAGTTGAACGCATCAAAGTCTGTCAAATATCGTTACGCAATGTTTTTACCTAGTGTCTTTACTCTATGACAAGATAATTGTGACTGGCGTTGTGAGTTTGACGCCGTTAACCTCACCATAAGCGGTTGAGGCATAAATTGTGAGACACAGATTGTGAGGCATAGATTGATGTAATGCTAAGCCGCCACCTGCATCAAAACTTGTGTGAGGGCACCGATGTCAGCTTCGTCGTTGTAGACATTGGGTGAAATACGTACGGCGTCACCACGTACGGACACAGCGATGTTGGCATATTGAAGTGCGTGTTTGAGGGTTTCTAAATTGACTTGCTGCGGTAACCGTACGCCAAACAGGTGGTGGGCGCGGTAGTTGTCGTCCTCGAGCTGGTAGCCATACGTCGTTAAGCTGCTAAGCGCATCTTGCGTGAGGGTTTGGCAATAGTTTTGAATTCGCGCTGGGTCGCGCTCTAAAAGCTCGCCAAGGGCAGCTATCATCATAGGAATTAAGATGGGATTGCTTTTTTCGCCAACGTCAAAGCGGGCTGCGCCGGGTGCGTAGGCGTCTTGGTAATTTACTAGGCCGCTGAAGTCGTCGCTGCCGGCTCTGGCAATCCAGTTGTCCTCGAGCGGTTTACCGTTCATAAAACGCGGTCCGTAGTACGCATAGCCAAGCCCATAAGGTCCCATGAGCCATTTGTAGCCGCCACAAATGAGGGCGTCTGGTTGGTAACGACTCACATCAAACGGCAATGCACCTACCGACTGGGTACCGTCAATCACAAGGGCCGCGCCAACCTCGCGTGCTTTTTGACCTATGGCATCGAGGTCAAACTTCGTGCCATCTGCCCAATGAACATGTCCCAGTGCCACAGCCGCTGTATCTGTGGTGATGGCATCCAAAATAGCCTCATTCCAATTCTGGCCACGTGACTCACGGCTAGGTGGTTTAATGGTCTCGAGAACGACCCCAGCTTCATGCAAACGCTGCCATGGATAGACATTGCTCGGAAACTGTTCATGTAATAGCACAACACGCTGCCCTGCTGTCACATTCATATTGGCGACAACAGTTGCAATCCCGTAAGATGCTGCTGGAATAAGGGCAATGTGCGCTTCAGATGCGTTAATAAGCTGAGCAAAACGCTGTTTAGCTTCATCCACACCACTAAAAAAATCGGCCGGGCTAATTTGGGTAGGAACCGTTTTACGCAACACACCCTCGTGCCCAGCTGCTTCAACAGCCTTGGACAAAGGGGACATGTACGCTCCGTTGAGGTAATGCAGGCCTGGCGGTAATGAAAAGGCCTCACGCTGACAGGTTAAAGGTGCTTTGGGCGCTGAAATCATGTGTTCAAAATACCCTTTTACGATTTAAGATGATGTTTTATGCCAGCTCTATCCGGGTGTGTGTTGAGCATGGTGTTACATGCATTTCAATTGAAAAGTAGTAATGCTTACCGTGATAGGCTGATGCTTTGAACAGCAGTGTCGAGCAAGGTGATGCTCCTTATGATAAAGGTGATGCTCCTGATGATAGATGATAATCGTCAACATAGGTTGACGCTCAGTCAAGAGTAGATTTGCTGTTGTAATAGAACTTACATCAACGAGAACAACGAGATTTATTTATGCTGAAAGGATGGTCTGAAACGATGACAGAACCTCAACCTTTACAAATCGAACAACGTCTTGCTGGCAAGGTAGCTGTGGTAACAGGTGGTAGCGGTGTACTGGGGAAAGCGATGGTGGGTGCGCTAGCTGGTGCAGGTGCGCAAGTTGTCCTTTTAGGGAGCAAACAAACCTCAGCGGATGCTGCTGCCCAAGAACTAGCTTTGGACAATGTGATGCCGCTTGCGTGTGACGTACTCGAGAAAGCCTCTATCAACCACGCTGCTACAGAAATCTTGGACGGCTTTGGACACATTGACATTTTGGTCAACAGTGCCGGTGGCAACCACCCAGAGGGAACAACCTCCGACGAACGCTCGTTTTTTGAGGTTGACCCTAGTGCTGTCAAGTTTGTAACTGACCTTAATTTTTTAGGCACCTTACAAGCCTGTCAAATATTTTGCCAAGATATGGTGACACGTGGCGAGGGTGTCGTTGTGAACATCAGCTCCATGGCCTCAGAATTGCCGCTTACGCGCGTCTTGGCCTACAGTGCTGCCAAAGCTGCCGTCAATAACTTTACGCGCTGGTTAGCTGTGCACATGGCGCAAACCTACAGTCCGAATATTCGGGTCAATGCAATTGCACCGGGGTTTTTCTTGACAGAACAAAACCGCTATTTACTCACTCAGGAAGATGGGTCGTGGACACCGCGCGCCCAAACCATACTTGCCAACACACCGGCTGGGCGTTTAGGTGAAGCAAACGAACTACTCAGCACCTTGTTGTGGTTGGTTGATCCCGCCGCAGCGTTTGTGACAGGGACAATTATTCCAGTGGATGGTGGGTTTTCAGCGTTTGGTGGTGTTTGAGCCCACTGTAAGTAAGATGGTATCTTCATCAGTATGTTGCAGCATTTTGGAACCGAATTGACCCGATGTTGCAACACGCTAACGTCAAAACAATTTGGGCGTGAGGTCCAGTAACCATCTGAGCTGAGGTTAATATCTCAGGGTACTTGCCCACTTAATAATATCTGCTGTAGAAGGTGTGTCATTAGCGTAGCGGCCGTAGTGAGCGTGGGCGACACGCAGGGCTGGACTCACTAAAAACGTAGCTGGCATACGGTTGCGTTCACCCTCGAGGTCACCGCCTGCTGTCCCGAGGCGCATCCCTGCTAAGTAACCACTTAAGTTACGTGGGTCAAACAAACCTAAAAATGAGCTGTTTGTCCGGTAGAGGTTATGAGCTTTGTGCTCAGCGTCAGCCAGCAGTAGAAAGGGCGGCTCTAATTGCCCTACGTGTTCTTGCATGACGCTTGTCATTGAGCTAAAGATGCAGACAACCTCAATATTAGCTTCTTGAAGGCGCTCATATTGCTGGACAAGCTGATTGACACGGTGATTGGCAAAGACTGATCCTGCGTGACCTAAAAAGGACAAGAGGCAGGTTTTACCACGCCGTGTCACGAGTGAGAACGCCGTGCCCTCCAAAGAAGGCAGTAGGAAATTGGGAGCACTGTCACCAGCATCAAGCTGCATTTGCTCGTCAAAGGTGTATTCTTCGCCGCTGTCACTGTCGATATCAACTTGCTCAACAATGCCGCGCCGCTCGAGCAAGAGCAGCACGCGCAACAAACTATCCCAGTTAAGCACTAATTCTGTTGAAAGCTGTAACAAGGTGCGGGGCTTAAACAGCGCGGCTAAGATACGCCACTCGAGAATCGTAAAATCACTCGTGCGTTTGGAAAAATCACCGACATCACCAACAACACGAAACGCGTCGTAAGGACTCAGTGTAAACGCGCCTAAATCAGCTAGGGCGTCTAACCGCTGGGCAATGTCCTCACTGAGTTTTTGCGGGTCGGCACCAGGTTCAATAAAACCAATGGGCTGCTCGCCTTCTTGGAATTCATAGACGCCGGTCGTGTTGTAAAAAATGGGTAGTAAGGCCATCTCCACACGGGCCTCTAAAGCCAGGGTTAAAAACTTTGGCTTCACGCGTCCTTCGGCTAGCATCACTTCACGGGTGCGGCGATCTGCTTTCAAGTAAACTTGCAACTCTCGCAGGCGTTCTGAAGATGCCCCTAAACTAATCAAAAAGTCACTGAGTTTGGGTGCAAACGGGGTGAGCACGCGCCCAATACGACCTTCTGAAAATGAAAACGCACTGTTGAGGCGTTCGTCTGGATAATTGATAAGAAGGACACCTGTACGTGAGCCATCGTGCAATTCTCGTAAGAGTTTGGGCAGCGGCGTGTCGTGAAGGTTGCCAGTTTGTGTATTTTGCGATACTGAGATCTCTGTCACCATAATTAGTTTGGCCTGCTGTTAGTGTGGAGCTTATTGTGCGTTAAATCACCTTAAAACGAGTAGCTAAGTTTGTGACAACTTATGATGCTACTAAGTTACATTCAGTTCTAGTTATACCAAGTTCAAGCGGCATCAAGTTCAACAATACACATCATAAGTCCTAAAACGTAAATGTATATGCTAGTTATCGTGCATTATTAGCTGATGTAGCTATTGCAACGAGTACCTATTGCAACGAGTACCTATTGCAACGAGTACCTATTGCAAC
>JBCCBI010000434.1:0-4755 GCA_039034155.1 Deinococcota bacterium
ATAACCTCCACCATTCAACGTGGCACCGCGTCAGTAGCTTGGGTTGACGTGACCATTGTGGCTGAAACAGCCTTATGGCAACAGTTACAAACGCGTCAGGGCGAATTTATAGACATTGAAGCTGACCTCATCTGTGGGGAAGTTACAGGAAGTGAATTATTAGTATTGCACGTTGTGCGACCTCTGTCCACAGGGGCTCAACCTCAGCAGCGCCCAGTTAACACACCTACAACTCCCTTGACAGAAGCTAGAACAGAACCCATTTCAGCAACTACTGTAGAAACCACCATGCAAACATGGTTACACAACGCGCCCGATGTATTAGAAACTATTTTGCCTGACAGCGTCGCTATTTTGGATCGTGACGGCATCTATCATGACATTAAAGATGCTGCCCACTACATCCCTTTTACAACGGTTGCAGAAAGCATTGGTAAAACCATTGAGGAGGCGCTGCCTAACCCCTTGGCTAGTCATTTGCGGGCAGCCCTTACCCATGTCTTTGCCAGCCAAGAGCGTCAATATGTGCGCAGTCGTTTGCCTGTCAACGGGACTGTACGCCATTATGAAACACGCTTACACTATGTGGACGAGAGTATTTGTGTGTCGGCAACGCATGACATCACGCTACAGGTACGGCTTGAAGAACGCGCCCAACGCAGTGATGCCAAAACCCGTGCACTTGTAGAAGCTATCCCTGATTCAGTTGTGATCTTGAGCCGTGAGGGTATTTATCAAGAAATTCATCTGCCCAGCAATTTTAAATTTGTGTTTCACAACGAAAATTGGGAAGGTAAAAGTATTTATGAGGTGCCGCTTGCACCCAATGTTGCTGAGCTTTTAAAGCATCACATGGCACTTTTGTTCAAAACGCAGGTTCCGCAACGGTACACTTATGACATTAATATTGAAGATAACGCGCGCCGCCGTGAAGTCACCCTTACATGGATTGACGAAGACCATTGCTTAATGTTGGTCCGTGATCTAACTGCAGCTATCGACCTTGGTACGCGCCTTTCCAAAGCAATTGAAGCACTGGGGACAGCGCCACCCCTAACTGAAGCAACAGAATCTCAACAAGTAGTTGATACGTCTGTAAGCACATCGATCGAGATTTTACCAGACGTAACCGTACGGATGGACCGCCAGGGTATGTACACGCAGATCCTTGTACCTGAGGGTGCAACCTTGTTAACAGATCTAACCGCAGATGAGCTTATAGGCAAAACATTTGAAGAGGCTACACCGCCAGAGCTTCTAGATAGCGCTCGTAAGTGTTTTGAGGATGCGTTTCTAACAGGCAATATACAAACGTTTAGCTACGAACTTACCTATCAAGATCAAGTGTACCACCGTGAAGCGCGCCTTATTCCCATTAATGATAATGAAATCATCAGTGTTGTACGTGATTTTAGTGAGCAATATGCTGCTCAACGTACCCTCGAGCAACGCGAGCGCCACCTCAAAACCTTAATTGACGCCTTGCCAGATGGTATTGCTATTTTTGACCGGGCTGCTACCTACCTCGAGGTAAGTCTGTCGCAGTACGACACAAATGTACCTACCAGCGCGCTCAACCTTATTGGTAAAACAGTCTATGACATCCTACCAAAAGCTACTGCCAAACGTGTCCATGACTGCCTCGAGCGTGCGTTGGATAGCGGCAGCTTACAAGTATGCACCTACGAGATTGAGCAAGACGGGCAAACTTACTCACGTGAAGTGCGCATTGTCCGCCTAACAGCGACAACCGCACTCAGCGTACTGCGCGATATTACAAGGCGGGAGACAACACAGAGGCAGCTCGAGCAGCGCGAACGCCACTTGCAAACCTTACTTAACACCTTGCCTGACGCGATTATTCAGATTAGTACAGACGGCTACATTAGTGAGCTCCAAATTGGCAGTGATTTTGAAATCATTGCTAAGTCACCTTTATTAGACGGCAAACGGCTTGACCAAGTTCTACCATCGGCATCCGTTATAGATATCCATAGTCATATACGCAAGGCGATTGACACGGGTGACTTACAATTGCGTTACTATCACGTCCGTCATCAAGGTGAAACCTTCTATCGTGAAATGCGCATAATGCAGTTTAATGATGACAGTGTGCTGGCTGTCACCCGCGACATTAGTGAGCAGCGGCGCAGTCAGCTAGCACTCGAGCAAAGCGAGCAGCAACTGCGCGCTATCTTACAAGCTTTTCCAGACGTGATTGCCCGCTTTAACCCGCAAGGTATTTATGTTGAGACCGTCCACAAAGGCCAGCTTAGCAGTGTATTTACATTTGATACCTGTGTGGGTAAGTCGTTTGTCGACCTGATGCCAGCAGATGTTGCCAGCGAGCTACAAAGTAAGCTTGAAGCAACCTTTGAACAGCAGCGCGGTCACACCTACGACTACATCCTCGAGGAAGACCACAAACGCTACTACCGTGAGATACGGTTTATCTATCTAAATGATGAAAGTTGCTTAGGCATTATTCGCGACACGACCGAGTGGCGTGAGATGACCGGAGCACTCGAGACCTCACTTAAACACAGTGAAGCTCTACTCAAAGAGGTTCACCACCGCGTGCGCAACAACTTGCAAGTGCTCTCGTCCATTTTGCACTTGCACGCAGCCTCTCTAAAAGAACCCCTCGCCAAACAAGCTCTTAACGACAACCGCCGCCGCATTCAAACCATGGCAGCTGTGCACCGTGTGCTGTACGAAAACGAATCTTATGCAGATATTGCCTTAGACAAGTACCTGCAGTCAACATTGAGGTTGTTTTCCCAAGAGTTGGCCGCATGGAAAATCGACTTGCAGCTGAACATTCGTGCTGTTCAAGTTAGCCTCGATCAAGCCATTCCCTTTGGACTTATTGTCAGTGAGCTTTTGAGTAATGCCGCCCGTCACGCGTTTCCAGTGGGTGCTGTGGACAAGCCTAAGATTGAGGTTAGCTTATACCAACAAAAAAATCATGTTGTCTTTCAGGTTGAGGATAACGGCGTTGGCCTCCCCAACAATTTTGATACGTTGTGCCAGCAAAACTTAGGCATTTCCATTGCCAGTTCGCTCACCCAACAACTTGATGGCAAGATGACGGTTGACTCAGCAAACTCACCTGAGGTAGGGAGTATTGCGAGGCTCGAGTTTCCACTTGTCCAAGACTAAATAACTTAAAACTTAAGGCATTGGTTTAGCAAGTTCGCCCTTGGCAACCTCTTTCGCAAGTTGTAACAAATACTGCCCGTACTGGGTTTTTTGCATGGGCGCTGCGAGTGCTTCTAATTGCATGGCTGCAATCCAACCTTGCCGAAAGGCAATTTCTTCCAGACAGGCCACTTTGAGTCCTTGGCGCTGCTCAATAGTCTCAATAAAGTTACACGCTTGTAAATACGACACGTGTGTGCCTGTATCTAACCAGGCCATACCGCGCCCCATAAGCTCCACGCGCAAGTTGCCCTGCTGTAAATACAGTGCGTTGAGGTCAGTAATCTCTAACTCGCCTCGAGCAGATGGTTTTAAGTTTTTAGCCAGTTCCACAACTTGGTTATCGTAAAAGTACAAGCCAGTCACAGCATAGTGAGATTTAGGCTGAGCAGGTTTTTCCTCGAGGCTAACCGCTTTACCAGCATCATCAAATTCCACAACCCCGTAGCGCTCCGGGTCTTGCACATAATAGCCAAACACCGTCGCCCCGCCGTGGTCGCGCTGGGCTTGCACGGTGTTGGCAAGCATTCCTGTGAACCCATAGCCATAAAAAATGTTGTCACCCAAAATAAGGCACACGGGGTCGCCATCTATAAAGTCCTCACCTAAAATAAACGCTTGCGCAAGACCTTCTGGGCTGGGTTGCACGGTGTACGTAATACTCATGCCCCACTGCGACCCATCGTCTAAAAGCCGCTGAAAGCCAGGCTGATCTTCCGGCGTGGTGATGATGAGCACCTCGCGGATGCCAGCCAGCATAAGCACCGACAATGGGTAGTAGATCATCGGTTTGTCGTAAATGGGTAAAAGCTGTTTGCTCACCGCCCGCGTTGCTGGATACAAACGCGTGCCGGAACCACCTGCTAGGACAATGCCCTTCATTTAAGTACGCCTTTCACTTAAACGCTGGTTCCGATACTAGTGCCCAAGCGCTCGAGGCGGTAATCGCCAGACAAAATGGCATCTAACCACGCTTGATTCTCCAAGTACCACAGCACCGTTTTACGAATGCCAGTATCAAAGGTCTCTTGTGGATTCCAGTCTAGCTCACCTTGAATTTTAGCTGGATCAATAGCATAGCGTTTGTCGTGACCGGGGCGGTCCGTCACAAAGCTGATGAGCTTACGGTAGTCGCCCCCTCCTGGACGCACCTCGCCAAGAATGTCGCAGATGGTGTGAACAACGTCCAAGTTGCTGCGTTCGTTGTGCCCACCGATATTGTAGGTTTGGCCAACTTGCCCGCACTCGAGCACTGCCACCAGGCCGCGCACGTGATCGTCCACATAAAGCCAATCGCGCACGTTGTCGCCTGTACCGTACACCGGAATCGCCTCACCTTGACTGGCTTTAAGAATTACTGTCGGAATCAGCTTTTCGGGAAATTGATAGGGTCCGTAGTTGTTGGAGCAATTAGTCACCATTGTAGGTAGATCAAAAGTGTGCTGCCAGGCCCGCACCAACATGTCAGACGATGCCTTACTCGCTGAGTAGGGTGAGCGTGGGTCGTAGGGTGTTGTCTCGGTAAAAAAGCCTTCTTTGCCAAGGGAGCCAAAG
>JBCCBI010000435.1:0-4719 GCA_039034155.1 Deinococcota bacterium
AGAGCAACACCATCCCCAATACAGGGCCGGGCACTTGTAAGGGCAGTAACGGCGCTAAACCTTCACCAAGTAGCTGAAAGAGTAAACAAAGCGTAAGCGTCATAAGCATAGGCCAGCTTAACCTAAGCTTTGAACAGTCCTAGACTAGACACATCACTTTTTAATTGGTGACATGGGTAAGGTGCTACTCAGATATCACTTGACGCTGCTAACGCACCGTAACTGTCAAGGTGTAATTACTGTCAGCGCCTTCACCGAGACTATTGACCACATCGATGTACCACAGGCCAGCAGGTGGATTATCAATTTGTACGCGTTCGCGGTTACGCAAACTGTTAGCAAAGTAGACGCCGTTTGCAAGATAATCGTTGATTACGTCACCAGCTTGGGTCGCCAGGTCTAAGTCACGGGAGGCGTCTAGCTCAATCTCTAGCGAGACCATGCCCGCTGGAACCGGCACGGTATACGTGTGAAAGGTGGCTACACCAGACTTACCGCTGAGTTCACCGTAAGCATCTTGTCCGGGGATAAGTTCTGAGACAAGGCTCGAGCTACGGCTTGGGGCGATCACCTCAGCGTCAGCCGCAGCGCGGCGGTCATTGGCTTGGTCAGCGCGTGTCATTAAACTAGCACTACTAACACGCAATTCATAAGGTACAACTTGACTACTTAAATTGACGATATCTACATAGTAAATGACGCCTTGTTCAGGATTGGTGTACGTGAAACTGGGTGGACCGTCAAAGCTGTTGTAGTCAGCATCATCATAGGTTTCGATAACGGCACCACGCTGAACAACTAAGTCAATGACCTCAGGGTCAGCGCTTAAACTGCGCACGTCAATGGTGAGGTTATCGAGTGGTTCGGTAACTTCGATTAAATAGGTATTGTAACTAAGCCCTCGTGGGCCTGCCGGAGAAATACTAGCTGTCACTACATTGCCAATAGAAACCACGCCGTAGGTGCCATCAGGTAAAACCTCGTTTGAGGATACCGCTTCAGGTGAGGTGGTTTCGGTATCATCATTGCTGTCATTTACTTGTATTAGATCGTCTTGCTCGAGCACGCCCTCCCGCACGACGTTAGCCGCAGTCAGCTCAGGTGTGATTTGTAATGTATACGTAAGAGGCTGATTTTGCCGGCTTACAACGTCAATGTAGACACGCGCACCAGCGGCGTCAGCATAACTTATCTGCTCGCTGGTATTAGGGCCCACCCCGCTAAAGTCAGCTTCGCTGTAACGGGTGACGGGCTCACCTGCGTTGGTCACTAAGTCGATGTTGGCACCGCCCTCGCCACGCACGCTAATAGTGATGTTTGGACTGTCCTGTGGTACTTCAAGAATATAGACGTGATAGGCGAGGCCGTTGCTGGCACTTGCCGAGATAATGCTGCGGGTAACAGTCTCACCTAGCTCGAGCGCCCCGTAAGTTCCGGTAGGTTCCGGACTCAGGTTACGAACATCTACAGCCTCGTCGTTATTGCCGCTGGTGTCGCTTGCATCGTTATTAGTGTCTTCGGTAGCTGTGTCTTCGGTAATTGTGTCTTCGGTAGCCACCTCAGTTTCCACCTCAGTGTCGACGTCAGCTTCTGTAGCAGGTGTAGCTTCTGTAGCAGGTGTATCGTCCGCAGTAGCTGCATCAATATCTTCCGCAGTGTTCTCTGCTGTAGGTTCTGGGTTAATAGCCACCTCTGAGCTGGCTGTGACCGTGAGCGTGTAGCTTACAGGTGCATCCGTTTTGTTGACTACGTCGATATAAACCTCGCCTGGAGGCGGATTAAGGTAGGTGAAACTGTGCTGAGGTGAGGTGCCTAGCCCTTGGTAAGACGCATCTGCAAAGCGCTCGATAATGCTACCAGGTTGGGTAACAAGGTCAACATCATCATCGCCGCCATCAACCTGAATCGTGAGTCCGTCAACGGACGCATCTAGCGTGACTACATAGGTGTGATAGCTG
Source organism: Deinococcota bacterium (assembly GCA_039034155.1). Classification (GTDB taxonomy): domain Bacteria; phylum Deinococcota; class Deinococci; order Deinococcales; family Trueperaceae; genus JBCCBI01. The sequence continues at coordinate 1,959 of JBCCBI010000435.1, forward strand.
AGCGTATCTGCGCCGGGGCCGTCGCTAGCAGGTAGGCTGCGCTGCACGGTGTCATCAACGGTCAGCGAGTAGGTTGTGCCGCTGGGATCTTGGGCATAACTCAAAGAGATGAACACCAAAAGCACAGTGAACACGCTCAAATTTAGGGTGAAGAGTTGGGCTCGAGTAAGGTCTGAACACCTACACCAGTTATGACAAAACCAGTTATAACGAAGATGCATTGATAACCTCTTTGAGAATATACTTGTTAGCAACCCGCAAAGCCGCACCACGTTGATTGACCAAAAACCCAGTGACGGCCACAACTGCCACACCAATGAGCAAGGTACGCAGTCCCACAGGCATAGCTGCTGGATAACGCTGCCGTAATATAGGGACTTGTAAGACAAGAACGACTACGAGTCCAAAGGTAAGCAGTCCCAGACCAACGAGCGAGGCAAGTGCAAGAAGGGTATCCAAAACCGTCATAATTGGCATTATAAAGATCCCACATGAGCAGGTGGAGCTCGAGTTTGCGAATGATATACCCCCTCGATACATGAAGGCCTCAAAATACGCAAAATATTGCTGTCATAACAGCGAAGAACACACCTGAATGCTGACACCCACAGCGACAAAAACAGCCCAATAAGCTATGATGACAGCATGACTGCTATTTTTAGGTCGCGCTACCTGTGCGGCCTTGTGTTGAGCCTCCTGCTAAGCCTGAGTTGGACATTCGCCCAACCAATCAATACGCCATCATCACCATCATCTACGACACCTGACACAACATCTTCACCTGACACATCAACACCGTCTCATGAAATGTCTTCTCAAGATGCCAGTAGCGATGATGACACTGCCAATAGCAATATTGCTAACAACGCGTCAGATGACTTAAGTGATACGTCTGTAGGCCCACTTGCTACAGGTGAGATTCCTGAACAGGTGTCTGACCAAGCGGTGCGCAGTTGGCAGGAACGGGCTGGCGCATTTGATTACATTGCGTTAGCCAATGCGTCACCAGCGGCGATGTGTAACCAACTCAGCGTATTAGGCCAAGACCCGCGAGTTATTCGCAATGTGACCATCAATTTTGATGATAGGCGTTTGTTGGATGATGCTGGTATAGACCCAGGTGTATTAGAAGCAGAGGCGGTACGCCGCTATTCGTATTCAGCTAGAGTTGGTGAGGGAACGGTTGCTCGAGTTGAGGTGCTACTTGCCCAACGCAGCAACGTGTGGCAAAGCGAAAACGTGCGCATCCGCTTTGACGACAGCACGATTTCACTGCCTGCACCTTTGCGGGCCAATGCAGCAGGCATTGGCTTTTTGCTTCTCTCTGCCTATGTTGTGTATTTGCTAGTACGACCTTCCTGGTTCCGGCGCGTATTAGCTGCAGGTTGGCAGGTTATTCGCGGTCATAAACGCATTGTAATTGGTACTATTATTGCACTGTATGGCATGTACGGTTTGGGGTCACTTGCTGGGGTAAGTCTGCCCGAATGCCAGGTGGCGCTGGCGAGTTTGGTTGGCGGTAGCCTCGAGGACATTGGTATTTTAGACGTACTCGCCAACAACAATATTGCTCAAACAGCAGCCGCAATTACCTATTGGAATTTTGTGCAAGGCACATTGACAACCACGCTGTTTCCAGCCGTTTTATTTGCTATTCCTGCGTATTTACTAAACATCTCGCGGTTTTTTGTGCTTGGCTTTGCGCTGGCACCAGTAGGTCCGCAAGCAGGCTTGTTACTGTTTCATATTCCGGTGATTGTCATTGAGCTTATGGCCTACACGCTGGTGACGGCAGGCGGCGGTATTTTGCTACGCACCATTGTTAAACGTGGTTTTGGGAACATCCGCCTGGCTATCAACAACCTCATGTTAATGGTGCCGATTGCGTTTTTACTGCTGGTGATTGGTGCGTGGTACGAAAGTATTGAGATTCTTTGGCTCCTGCCTATGCTGATGACGCCTTAGGTGTTGTTGTTTGATGTCATCACCACATCATATTTGCTTACCGCATAAAAATTTACCGTAGTCAGATAGTGAGTCACGTGATAGAGAGACTAACGTGCTAACAAGAGTCCACGCCGATGCGTTTTCGTTTTGGAGCATAGTTTTATCAACGTTGTTGATTCTTCTGGTATTTGTATTACACAACTTGGTACAAATATGGGTGGCATCCCGTTATGGTGATCCTACGCCTTACCATGAAGAAGGCTTTACGCGTGACCCTCGTCAGTATTTTGACATGTTGGGATTGTGCAGTTTTTTCCTTTTAGGGATTGGTTGGACACCACGCATAACGTTGGGGTCTGCGTACCAATACGTCAGCAAAAGTGCAGAGGTGATGATTTGGTACAGCGGGCCTCTCACGTTTTTGCTAATGGCCCTAGTTTATAACCTGCTATCGGCAGTTTTCTATGTCACAAACATGCGTTACATTAACATTTCGTTGGGGACAGCAGGTTGCTACATGGTTTTACATGCTCTTGCCCATCTGTTACCCATTTGGCCACTTGATGGTGGTCAGGCAGCGTTGGCTTGGGGTGACGTTAGATTGGCTGATGGGAATTGCTTTATCTGGTTGCTGCAGCGACCGAACGGCATCATCAAATGTCGTGCTAGGTGCAAGGTTCATGTCGTTAGCTAGGCGGGTTTTGAAAGCGTCTAGTGAAGTAATAATTTGCCGCTGCTGACCTTGGAACGCTAAATACTGGTAATAGCTGAGTTGCCAGTTTTCTTCATAAGGTTCCAAGTCCATCGCCAGCAT
>JBCCBI010000436.1:0-4712 GCA_039034155.1 Deinococcota bacterium
CTATCAACGGTTGAGTGGGTTTGTTGAATTATGTGATTGGCTTGGGGTCACACAAGACGAACTCGAGCAAGCCTATCTCACCCACTTAGCAAAAGAAAGTCAACCGTTATGAACATCACCCTAACCAAACGCCCGTTAGCTAACGCCTTAGCTGCCATTGGCCGCATCATTCCCACGCGCGTAAGTGAGCCTAACCTCAAACTAGTTCACATGTACCTTGACACCAGTGGTGAGCAGTCTAGGCTTGTCTTACAAGCCACCAATATGAACATTGATATTGAGGCTGCGCTCGAGGTTGACGTACCTACTGACACAAGCCTCGAGAACGTTGCTTTGCCTGGACACGTGTTTGCAGATATTGTGCAGGCATTACCAGGTGAATTTGTACAACTCGAGTTTGAGGATACTGAGGTCAAAATCTCATCTGGTAGCTACAAAACAAGCCTGACACGCGAAAATGTGGATGTGCTACCAGAGCTCGAGTTTCCTGAAGATTACCCTGGCACGTTGCCTGCGGATGACTTCAAAAACCTGCTTACTCACACCCGCTACGCCTGCGCTGCTGAGGAATATCAGGCTATTTTTAGAGGGGTGAAATTAGAACTACGCGATGGTCACAGCAGAGCTGTTGCTACAGATGGGTTTCGCCTAGCCTACTATCACACAGAGCTAACGAGTGGCGTTGAGGGTGAGTGTGTTGTACCCGCAAAATCTATTGACGAGCTTATGCGCTTACTTGGTGAGGACGACGTAGCATTTTCCATCAGTAATGGCAGGCTATCACTAGCCACAGGTGACCATCGGCTGAATATCAGTCTCATGGAAGGCACGTTCCCAGACTACGAGCGGATTATACCTAACGATAAAGTGTTGACACTGACCATTGATACTGCTGAGCTTCAAGCTATTCTTAAACGTGTCAGTCTGATGGCAGATAAAAGCGTCAATAACCGTACTGATCTTTATCTTAAAGATGGCAAGTTGAATTTACATTCAGAGGGTGCCTATGGCAAAGCTGATGAGGTGCTCGAGGTGTCACACGAGGGTGCGCGATCAGAGTTTGCTGTGTCCTACAACGTTAAGTACCTACTTGACGCCTTACAGCACATTGATGGTGATGCTCGGATTACTTTCTCAGGTGAGACAAGCCCAAGCCTTGTTACAGACCCAAACAAGCCATCTTGTTTGGCAATGGTAGTGCCATTACGAGTGACGGGGTAGTTAAGTTTTAGAGCAACCCTTTGTAGGTTTGGGGTCTGCTATCATTGTTTCATAGCGACGTCGAGGACGGTTACATATGCGTAATGGTTGGTTCGATTCCAACCGTCGCGAGTGAGCTTTTTCTAGAGAAGCTAGCGCCCTAATTAGGTAGCACCCTTCGGGGTGCTTTATCTTTTGCTATTGCTAAGGCATGCTCAAACTAGCGGGTTACCCTTTAGTATCCCCACTATCAGGGTGTAAGCATCACTTAAGCTGCAAACATCACTTGAGCAATAGTCCCTACAACACCAATCGGTGATATGGTCCACTTACCTTTAGGCAACCGCCAAACAAAATCTTCGATAATAGTGAATCCCAAGCTAAGGCTGTCTCTTTTAATAAGGTCCTCCTCGGGTATGCTTAAGCCATTGTGCTGCACAATGATAGTAATCTGAGGTCCGTCCTTACCAAAAATTATTTGTAACTCCGGCTCGGGGTCTCCGCCATTGAACCCGTGCTGTAAAGCGTTATCCACAAGTTCATTGACAATCATGGCACAAGCAAGGGCATCGTTGAGCAATAAATCAATGTCTTCCAAACGCAAATCAAGCTGCACAGTTTTGCCACTGGCGGCATGGTTTGAGGCACCATCTCACGTAAGTACATGGCAAAATTCAGCCTGTCTAAGCTGCCTTGCTCGTACATCATCTCATGCACTTTGCTCATAGCATGAATACGCCAGCGGTGAGACTCGAGCATAACCTTATATTTATCGTTATCAACGAGCCGTCGTTGCATAGCTAGTAAGCCTACAACCACTTGGAGATTTTCCTTTACGCGTTCATGTATGGTGCTGAGGGCTATATTTTTTTCTCGATTAGCTTGTTCACGCTCGTCCTCAACTTGTTTAAGCTGAGTGATGTCTTGGATGACGCCATTGACCTTAACAATGACGTCCCCCTCAAAAGCTGGCTTGCCAAATGCGCGTACCCAACGCTCGTTACCTTTGGCAGTCACAAGCTTGGCAATGATATCAAAGGGTTCGCCATGACTAATTGCACGCGCAACAGCTTTGGTGACCATAGGTTCAAAGTCTTGATGATAAAACTTAAGGTTTTTATCTAAATTACCCTGAAAATCTAGCTCGAGCTCGTGGATGACATAAGTCTGTTTTGTCCACACTGTTTCGCCCGTGCGCACATCAAGTTCCCACCCACCTATATTGGCAATGCGCTCAGTTGTCTCGAGGATATCTATGCTACGTTGTTGGTCGGTCATCTGGCTCCAAAAAGAAAGCCCCCACATGTTGTGAGAGCTTAGTCGTGAATTATTTGTGTGAGCTTATGTTCAGGGCTTGGCTACGCCAGTGGCCACGTTTCTACACCTGAACTATCTAGGGTTCGACGCCTAAAAAGGCCATTCGCATCTTCACGAATTTCGACCGCAATGGTGTTGGGTGTTATGCCCATTGATAGGGTTTCATCATCGTCATTGACGATGCTAGTCGTGGTTGAACCGTTCTGTGACCTTATACTTGGCGCTAAGTTTGGGTTGGCATTCTGCACAACGACAGTGATGGGTACATCCGCAATCACAACGCCAGGGTTGAGTTGCCCTTCAAGTACCACTACACCGTCAACGCTGTCATTCGCAACCATTCCTGCTGCGGGATGGTTTTGGTCATCCTGTGTCACGACGGTTACGCCACTACGGGTTACAGGCACGGTGTATTCCAAATCAAGCTGGCCCGTAGTGGTGTTATAGCTGTATATCCTTGCTGTACCTTCATAGGGACTCGCAATCGCTACGCCTGAGTTACCACCATCACCCGAGTCCTCAATAAACAAAGGCTGTGCAACCACTTGAGACATGGCGCTAGTAGGCATAAGTGGTGATGCCTCGAGCCCTGCACTATCAGCGCCAGAGTAGGCAGAAATAAGCCCAATTGCCTTAACCCGGGTTGCACCGTTGGGTTCATAGTCCTGATCACTAGCCCCCGTTCCTATCGGCGGTGCTTGGTCAAAGTCAATTGGTGAGCCAGGGCTTACCCCGTTACCGTCGTTCAATGACCCTGTAACCCCGTCTCTGGTCCACCAATTAACAATGGTGTTGTTATAGGGCGCGCTGACAAAGCCAGATCGTGGCCACGTTATGCCGTCATTAGTGAGGGGCATCAGGAGGCGGCTGTCATAAAAACGGCTACCGCCGTCACCAGCAATGTTGGTGTAAGCATGAACGCATGCCATCATAGGATTTGTTCCTTCAAGGATGTACTCAACGTTGCCCTCTGTTTGCAAGCTGGTAAACTCCCAAGGCTGCAGGGTGATATTCTCTTGCCCGTTCACAACGTTACCGTTACCAAAGGTCAGCCTGACCGTGTTCTCGAGTGGCCCGTTAACGACCCTAATCGTGCCTTGGTTACTTGTTCCTGACAAGCTTGTACTGTTGCGAAAGCCGAAGAAGAACGTAAAGTTGAAAGATAGCCCGTAACTAAGCAAAGGCATAGGGCTTTCATTGCCACCTATAAGCTGCTCACTAAACCCATAAAAGCCTTGGCTACTGGTGATGATTGCGCCGTTTGTAAGACCTGTAAAGCAGATGGGTTCGCCAAAGTTCATAAACTCGCGGTAGAGAAGAGTGCCGCTATTAAAGTCTGCGCCAGACGCATAAACTTCAACAACATTACCTGCGCCCAAGGAAACACCCTGCACCTTGCCGGTATTCGTGAAGCCCACTGCTAACACAGTTAAGCCAGGCTGACCAGCATTGGCTAGTAGCTTTTGTTGTAACCCAAGTGTAGAGCCTGCGGCAATTGCCCTTACTTTTGAAGTGCTAGCACCTCCAGAAACGGCATCTCTAAATTGAATTTCTGCCGCGCTCGCGTTCCAGTAAGCTTCTTGTCCATCGGGTGCACGTGCTGTATTGACAGGTGCCCCCACAGGTGGCGTGCCGCGCTCGAGAAAGGCAATCACCCTACTGCTTGAGCCGGGCGTTGTGGTAGCTGTCGTCCTGAAGTTAATAACATCGCCCTCGGACACAGGAATATTGACAGTTTTAACGCTTTCTGGTTCAGTGATAGTTATGCCGGTTGCGGTTCCATTGAGGTAAACCTCAACCGTTCCCGCGCCATCTGTCTCGAGCGCTAGTTTGGTGATTGCGCCACCGAAGAGCACAGGCATACCTTGGGGTTGGGGTGTCTCAGCGCCATTGCCAAAGGACCATTGAAAGCCACCATTGGTAGAGGTGGCTAGAGGCCCATTCTCTTCTGCGAGCACTGTTTGAGTGTAGGCAGTGACACCAGCACCACCCTCAGCACGCTTTGGGTAAAAGAACAGGCTGGTTGTGCTGATAGCCTGCCCGATAACTATTTCGGTGCTTGCGGGTGTTTCACTTAGCGTGCCGCCTGCGCCTAGATAGTATGTTGCACCAGTAGTAAGCCCAGACAAGTCATAAATAACTCGTCCAGGCTCAAAGTAATCCCCGTTTTGTTTGTAAAAAAGAAACCCAAGTTC
>JBCCBI010000437.1:0-4711 GCA_039034155.1 Deinococcota bacterium
AAAGACTAAATTTAAGTTAGCTGATGCCGTTAACAAGTGATTGCATATCTTCCCAACCATAAGCTAGCTCGAGCAGTTCCTTCTCACCCATGCTAAGCATCTTTTCGTCCACAACTTTCCCACCAAGTGCTTCATAAAACGCCCTCGCAGGATTATCTGCCAATACCCAAATTAGTAATGAATGATGCCTAGCCTCGAACAAATGCTGCACACAAGCCTGCACCAACCTGCGCCCAATCCCCTGACCTTGATAAGATTTGAGCACGTAAAGCGCGTAAATTTCACCCGTGAAGTCAGTATTGCCATCACGTTCAGCACCCGCATTTCCAAAGCCGATAACCTCATTGCCATCATTAACAGCAACATAAATACAGGTATCCGAGTCACCTTGGAACCCCTGACGCCAACGAGCTTCACGTTGTTCATAAGAAAGACCCACAAGTACGTCGTCTGGCACAATGCCTTGGTAACTTGTGCGCCAGGTATCAACATGGACTTTGGCAATGCCAGTAGCATCATCCACATGTGCTAGTCGAATGTGAACCTCAGCGTTCTGCCTCATATGTTGTGGGTGACTTTTAGACACTAGACGCTCCTCAGCTTGCCTCAAACCAGCCTCGATAATGGTGGTATTGAGGCTAAGACAAAATAGCTCGAGCAAGTGTCATGCTCGAGCTATCTCCATACGTAAGAAGTCTTATCTAAGCAGCACTCGAACGCTGTTGCTGAATCATTTCCGTGTACCACTTAGCGCTGTTTTTGAGCGTACGCGTCTGCGTGTCGTAATCCACATGAACAATGCCAAAGCGTTTATCGTAGCCAAACGCCCACTCAAAATTGTCCATCAGGCTCCACGCAAAATAACCACGTATGTCCACGCCTTGCTGTATCGCATTTGAGACAGCCTCGAGGTGTCGTTCTAAATAATCAATCCGCACATTATCGTTCACTTCACCATCACGCAAAATATCATCAAAAGCTGCGCCATTTTCGGTAATAAAAAGAGGCGGTAGCTCATAGTCGTTGTGCAAGTTAACTAAAAGTTGCTCTAAACCTTCGGGATAAATCTCCCAGTCCATAGCTGTGCGGGGCACCTCATCAATACGGACTTGCCGGAATTGTAAATCAGCACTTGGGTCACTTGTAACAACAGCACGGGTATACATGTTGATGCCGAGGAAATCCAAGGGTGCTGCCATTCGCGCCATGTCTGCACTCTGAATGTCAGGAAGGTTGTCATCGTATAGCTCGAGCATGTCGTCGGGATAGCTACCCTTGAGTAACGGCTCCAGATACCACTTAAAATAAAACCCCTCATAGCGCGCGGCTGCTAATGTATCTTCTTCTTTATCTGTTGCTGGGTACGCCGGTTCAAAGTTCAACACAATACCGTGCTGTGCGTTGGGTGCAGTCTCACGCATTACGGGAATTGCCTCACCGTGGGCAAGCAGCAGGTGATGGGCCGCTTGCAAAAAACTTGCCTTATCCTGAATACCTGGCGCATGAACGCCAATTCCATAACCCAAAAACGACGAACACCAAGGTTCATTTAAGGTTGCAAAACTTGTTACCCGGTCACCCAAACGCTCGGTGATGGTGTGGGCATAGTCCACAAAGGTCGGCACAATGTCACGGTTAAGCCAGCCATCTTTGTCTTCCAGAGCTTGCGGTAAATCCCAATGATAGAGGGTCACGTGTGGTTCTATATTGCGCGCTAAAAGCCCGTCAACAACCTGATCATAAAAATCTAAGCCCTTGGGATTTAGCTGGCCGCGTCCTTGTGGGTAAATACGCGGCCAAGCAATGCTAAAACGGTACGCCTGAACCCCCAAATTCCGAATCAGGTCAAGGTCTTGTTGCCATAGTTCGTAATGATTGCAGGCTACCTTGCCGCTATGCCCACCATGGGTCTTACCAGGTGTCGCTGAAAATGTATCCCAGATACTGGCACCCCGGCCATCGGTTTCCGTTGCGCCTTCAATTTGATAGGCTGAGGTTGCCACACCCCATGTAAAATCAGCTGGAAAAGTAGACATCGTTAGCTCCTGTGCTAGCTTTTAAGGAAGTGTAAAAGTGAGTAGCGTTGCTGATAAACTCGGCAGCTCAACCTGCATATCCATCAAATTTGGCATGTCAGCATTATCAAGTAAATCCGCATTGTGCTCAGCATCAAGACGGTGAATAGATTTGAGTTGATCAGCACTAAGTTCACCCAAGTTAAGTGTGACCGTCTTAGCATCATCGTTGATATTGGTCAGGATGAGTGTGAGGGTGTTGTCACTCCGAACGGCTGCGTACGCTGAGACAAACGCGATGTCAGACGATGCTGTTAACAAGGTTTCACCAAATTGCTGATACAACTGGTAGACGTAATAACTCGGGCGCAAATGATAGGTGGCCATCATGCCCCAGCCGCCGCGACTGTCGCTGCTTTGCAGATCAAAAAAGCCTACAATGTGTGCGCCGTCGGTAATCAACTTGCCGAGGGCATCCGCCCACCAAATTGCGTTAGGCAGGGAGTCGTTGGTAGCCTCACCACCGATATTGCTACTCCAATGTGAATTGGCTTCGGTAACGGCAAACAGCAGATCATCCCGTCCGGTAATGTCTTCCGCTAGGGTACGCAAGTTAGGGATAATGTTGTCCCACTCGAGCGTATTCTGGCGCAAGTCTGCTACCGACGTATTGGGATTCGACATATTTTCTGGAAATGGGTAGCGGTGTACCGCCACAATATCTACCAAGTCGCCATTAACCTTCAAAAATTCGCTGACCCACTCTTTCCCGTTAGGATCGCGCGGGTCAACCTCGAGCGTGCCATTCCATTGATGCGGCTCGGGGCCAATGAGGATAATGTTGGGGTCGACCTCGAGCATAGCTAGGGCAATTGCGCGCCACTGGGTGTTTAAGTCCTCAACCGTGTAATCATCAAAAAGTGAAGGTTCGTTGCCAATATACCAGTGCTGAACGTTGTAGTCTTGCTCGAGGTTGGTGTAGCGCACCAGCTCTGCGGCAGCTTCAGGTGTCCCGTTTTCCAAACGAACATGAATGCTGGGCGTTGCACCTAAAAGATCAACCACCGCCATGTACATATCAATATGAAACGGCTGGAGGTTATTGATGTCGCCCCAACGCCCGCCGGGAAACCGTAAAAACGTCACGCCCGAGGCCTGCAACTCAGGAAACATATCCACAGGAACAGCACTCAGGGGGCCGTAGTTCGCCCCATAAACATACGGGCTAATTGTGCCGAGGTTGCTGTCCAAATCAACGGTGATGGTGCCGTCTTGTGCATGGCTGAGCGAGCCACAAATGATGATGAGTAACAACAAAAGTGACTGAAGCTTAAAGGTTGAGACTTGAAGACCCAGTCCCATTCGACGTTTGTCTTGTGCAAAGTTGACGTCATTCGGGTAGCGATGAGCTGAATCCGCTGCGCTCGAGTTAGCTAGCCCATCAGGATACGCCGTTAGATAACGAGAGGTATTTATTTGTCCACCCCCGTCACGACAACCCCCTTCATGAACACACCCTGTGCAAAAAAGAACAGTAAAACAGGGATAATTAGCCCTAACAACGCAGTTGCTTGAATTAAATGCGGCTCTGCCCCATAAAGAAAGTTAAACTGCTGAATACCCACCGCCAACGGTTGCAACTTAGGATTACCAAGGGTGTAAATCAGAGGTTCAAAGTAGTCGTTCCAGGCAAAGACTAAGTGAAAGAGGGCGACTGAAATGATCACCGGCCACGACTGCGGCACAATCACAGATATCAAAATCTTAAACGGTCCAGCCCCGTCGATCATAGCGGCTTCGTCTAGCTCCCTTGGTAACTGCATAAAGTATTGCCGCAGCAAAAAGACATTATAGGCATTGGCAAAAAAGTGCGGCACAATTAAAGGTAGCCATGTGTTGGTCCAGCCAATATAGCTAAAAAAGGCAAAGGTTGGTACTAACATCACTTGTCGTGGCAAAATAATCGTGGCAATGAGCACCATAAACATGACGTTTTTGAACGGGAGTGGAAATCGCGCAAAGGCGTAGGCAACACTAATACAAGACAACAGCGTGCCAATCAAACCTACAAACGCAATAAACGCCGTGTTAAACAGGAGCCTTGGAAACCCAATCTCTTGCCATGCGGTTCTGTAATTGTCCCAGCGTGGAGAAAGCTCTCTAACCGGGTCTAAAGTACGCCAACTTCCTTCCCAGACAACTGGTTCTACTGAAGGGTTCGCAGGATCAATAAAGGTACTACTTCGCCGCTGCCTTTGCAAAATTGCCAGTTGCCTTGTGCCATCCTCAAAAGGCACATTAAGAATATCGAGGCTTTCGCCTTCGTAGTCAAAGGTGACGGTATCTACCGGCAGCACCGTGCCTCTGGTACTATTCACAATTTGGTCACGGTTTTTAAGTGAGGTGAGCGTCATGTAGGCAAAGGGCATCAAAAAGGCGACCAAAATGGTGGACGCAAAAAGTGTGACCATCGCAGTCAGGCCCATGCGCCGGAGTTGAAAGCTGTATATAGGTGAGGTGTTGATGTGAGCTGGGGGTTTTAGGGCTTTGCTACTCATCAGTTTTTAGCTCCTGCATAGTAGACCCAGTATTTGGCAGTGCCAAATAGAATCAGCGTCAAAATCATGGTCACAATAAACAACAGCCACGCCAAGGCTGAGCCATACCCCATATCAAAAAAAACAAAGGTAGTTTTG
>JBCCBI010000438.1:0-4711 GCA_039034155.1 Deinococcota bacterium
CTGTTGAGTTTAGAGGGAGATTTTTTTGAGCACGCGGGCAACATTCCCGAGGAGGTCCTGCTCATGGTCGAAGTTAGCTACACCAGCTTGGGTCACGACCTAGGACGCAAATTACCTGTTTACGCGCGGCACGGCATTCCTGAAACGTGGATTATTAATTTACAAGACAACGTGGTTGAGGTTTACTTAAACCCGCGTCAAACGGGCTATCAACAAAGGCTTTTGTACCAGCCTGGTGAGGCAGTTACGCTATATGCATTTCCTGATATTGAGATTATTCCCCTTGCAGAAACAGCGCGTTAAAAAGCACACATCAATCCACCGTCAACGAAAACATACAAACCATGGAATTTAACCATGTTTGATGTTCTTGTGATTGGTACTGGCCCAGCAGGACTTGCCATTACGGCAGCTTGCGCAGAACTGGGGTTAGATACAGCCTGCCTCAGTCCAGACGCAAATTCGCCTAAAGCTTGGTCTAATACCTACGGCATTTGGCATGACGAATTACCAGCTCACCTGCATAACACGCTCCATCACACTTGGACGGAAGTATACGCTCGAGGCAAATCACAACAGCCTCGTAGTAATCAGCATCTAGGCATGGCCGGCGCACGCAACCTCAACCGCGCGTATAGCTTGTTTGACAACAGCAAGTTACAAACGCATCTTTTAGAGATTTGCGCCAAAGGCAACGTGACGTGGCTGGTGGGAACGGCTGAACATATTCATCACAATCTTGATACACCCTCTACAACTGTGGTTGCCAACGCAGGTGCAGAACATGATAGCCGACTAGTGATTGATGCAAGTGGGCATACTAGCAAATTTGTAACGCGGCCATGCGCTAACCTTGCTTACCAACTTGCATATGGATTTGTAGGTACGTTCTCCGCACCGCCCATCACCCCCAGCAGCATGATGCTCATGGACTTTGACGACAGTTATTTGCGTGCTGACGAACGCCAACAGGCCACGTTTTTGTACGCTATGGACTTGGGAGATGGGCGCTTTTTTGTCGAAGAGACCGCCCTCGCAGCGCGCCCCAAGCTTCCATTCGAGGTTTTCAAAGACCGCTTAGAACGACGCCTAGCAGCACGTGGCTGTGACGTTCTGGAAGTGCATGAGCCCGAGCACTGCATTTTCCCTATGAACCCAGCACTCCCGCACATACCACAGCCAGTTGTGGGCTACGGCGCGGCAGCGAGTATGGTTCAGCCTGCCTCTGGATACATGGTTGGGCTGGCTTTACGTCACGCCCCGAGGTTAGCCCAAGCTATTGTGAACGGACTCGAGCAAGACACAAAAGATCATTCAGCAAATCTTGCTAGCTATGCATGGCGGCAGCTATGGCCAACTCAAGCACGCTACCAGCAGCAGCTCTATCGCTTTGGCTTAGAAGCTATCTTGAGCATGGATAGCCCCCAAACACAAGCGTTTTTTGAGGCTTTTTTCGCTTGTCCGACGCCGTTATGGCAAGGTTTTTTATCAGCTCAGCTCACCTCACCTGCACTCCTTAGGACGATGCTCGAGGTCTTTGGGCGCGCACCTAACAACGTGCGTGGCAAGTTGCTGGCGGCAGCTTGGCAACATCCAGCCATGTTATTGCCCTAGCTTGCCTGTCGCATCTCAATCCTAATTTTAAGCTAAAAAACCATAGGCTCAGCTTGACAGCTAAGCGTAGGACATGCTACATTCCAACACGCAATGATCTAAGCCTCCTTACCCCATATCCGCTGCAGCTTATAACGGCTGCACGCCACCAGCGTCGCTTGTTTTAGCTTGACTGATGCTGGTACCTCGAGCACCTTATCAACTCAGCTCGAGGTTGATGTGATATCCTTAATGGAAGGCTGATTTATCATTTATCACCAGTGCAACAAGCACCTTGGTGGCGCACTATTTCCCTCTTTCACAACACAACTAGGATTTTTTATGCAACATCTCAGCTACTTTGTTGCTTGTAGTGCCGATGGTTTCATAGCTCACGAAGACGGCACTTGGCAAGGCTTTTTAGAAACTGGCGCACATGTTGACGACTACATCACGTCACTCAATACCTTTGGTACAGTCATTATGGGCCGCAAAACCTACGAGGTTGGTTTACAAGCAGGTGTCACCAACCCCTATCCTATGCTCACCAGTTATGTGGTCTCGAGCGCCATGACCCAAAGCCCAGACGCGCACGTCAAGCTCGTTAATAGTGACCCTATTGCATTTACTCGCGACCTCAAACAGCAGGCAGATGGTCCCATTTACCTGTGCGGTGGCAGCACACTTGCTAGTCAGCTTTTACAAGCAGGACTGGTAGATAAAGTTATCCTCAAAGTGAATCCGATTATTTTTGGCAAAGGTATTCCAGTTTTTAAAGATGATACGCTCACAACATCTTTGAACCTCATTAAGACAGACAGTTACAGTAACGGCTGCGTGTGGTTACATTATGAGGTAGCACAAGACGCTGAATGACATAAAAATGGCTCGAGAAACTTGTCTCGAGCCATTTTTGCCTATTATTCAATTGCAAGATGCCTCAAACATAAACATCAAAATTTTGTGTGAGGTCATCTCAGCTTTTTAGACTGAGGTTGTTAGCATCACTTCAAGACTAAACCAGCGCTAAAACGTCACCATCTCACGCATTAACGCATCTTGCAAACGGCGCATATCGCTGGTGAACCCAACAAAGTTATCCATCAACATCGAAAACGCCAATACCTGACCTGATTCAGTCACTAAGTAACCGGATAAGCTCGAGACACCCGTCATTGACCCCGTTTTGGCAATCACGGTGATGCCCTCGTCGACCAAGCGGTTTCTAAGCGTGCCGCCCACGTCACCATCAGCGGCTGCCACTGGCAAACTGTTAACTAGCACGTTGCTACTAGCATCAAACGCGTCTCTAGGACTGACCTCAGCACCATCCGTTGTAATTGGATTTTGATACATGTAGGAAAGCACCTTGCTGAGTTGCATGGGCGTCACCAAGTTGTAGCGAGACAAGCCAGATGCGTCGCGAATGCGCATTTGATCACTGTCAACATCCGCTTTGAGCAAAAATTCGGTGAGGGCGTCAAAACTTCTGCCACGCGTACTCGGTTCACCTGCCAGTCCCAAACGCGCATACAACTGTTCAGCGTAGTGGTTGAGGCTGCGCTTGTTGGCGTCTGTGACAAGTTCGTGTAACGGGCGCGACTGTACGCTGGCAATGACTGCATCAGCATCTTCTGCGGTTCCACGCATGATGTCGCCATCTACCGTAATGCCGACTCTGGCAAGCTCGAGCGCAAATAGTTTTCCCACCTCACGCGGATAGGCATCTGGATTAGTAATAAGTTCAGCGTCTGCCACTGCGCCAATCGTCATGTCTACATAAGGCGCAGCGTCACCTTCCACAAATACTGCACCATACGGATAAGCGGGGTCGTCCCACATCCAGCCGCTCCCCCAACGCGGCCAGTCAAACGCGTAGTCGTCAACATGCAAGTCGTCAATTTCGGTGATGCCCTGATCCGCAAGTTGCTGAGCAAGAGCCGCCAGCGAGTTATCACTGCCAAATTGAGCTAGTGAGGGATCACCTTCACCGCGCAAGGTGAGGCGTTCAATAGTGCCTTCATCTGGTTCAGAAGCAAGCACAACTGTCTCAAACTGAAAGTTGGGGCCAAGTGCGTCCAAAATAGCACTTGTAGGAAGTATCTTCATGCTCGAGGCAGGCGTGAACCCCTCCCCACCACGAATATCTACCAGCACGTCGCCCGTCTCAGCATCTATAACCACTAAGCCAATATGCGCGCCTTCGTACTCGCCGCGCCCTTCTAGCGGAATAGGCCCGGCATCAATTAAGGCCTCGAGCGCCGCCACATCAACCATTTGCCCATACCCTAAAGACATTCCTATAATTCCTAAACTTATCCATACCTTTATAAGCACAATATGCCTCCCCCTTGAGAATGCACTATCATACCGTTTGTACACTTTCGAGATAAAGGTTTGCCAGCTAATTATCTTTTGATGTCTTGGAAGTTGTATCGTTTGAGGTTAATATCTAAGTCAGTTTTGGGATTAAGATTTTCGCAAATCGCTCACACATCAACGTTGAATGACACACTAGATGACACACCAATAGCCTCACACAGTTGGCAAGTCTTGAACGCCTCACGTAGACTGCACTATCTTGCAAACACAAATGAGGAGAGACCATGAGCCAACTTCATCCCAGAGAATATGTTGAAGGTGTTGTTCGAGAGGTTCACGATCCGCGTTTTGGACAACTTGTTGCTAATAATGCCAAGCTCGAGCGCATTGCTACAGACTGCTTGTGGGCAGAAGGCCCTGTGTACCGCGCAGATGTAAACATGCTCATCTGGAGTGACATTCCCAATAACCGCATGTTGTGCTGGCGGGCAGGTCAGGTGAGCGTCTTTCGGGAACCGTCTAACTACACCAACGGCCACACCACGGACGCCCACGGACGCTTGGTTAGCTGTGAACACGGCGGGCGGCGGGTAACCCGCACCGAAGCTGATGGCAGCATTACCGTGCTAGCGGATAAGCATGACGGCAAACGCTTAAACTCACCCAATGATGTGGTGGTGAAGTCAGATGGGAGCATTTGGTTTACCGACCCGTCGTATGGAATTTTAAATGACTATGAAGGCTACCAAGCTGACATGGAGCAAGCTGGCTGTTTTGTGTACAGGCTCGAGCCTAC
>JBCCBI010000439.1:0-4689 GCA_039034155.1 Deinococcota bacterium
AGATGTAGTTAGCTCAGTATAAACACTGCAGCTGGCTGGTTTTATGAAGATATATCATATATAATTGATGTCAACCTCAGATTAACAAAGGATTGACACGTGGCACAGCACCCGTTTACTCGAGCAGAAGCTTTGGCTTGGTGGGCACGTATCGTGGCAGGTTGGGCAACTCACTTGGACTCGAGCGGCGCTCGCACGCTTATTGAAGGCGTCACCAATATTGAAGACCAAGATGGCTCCTCCGAGGGCGTCACCCGTATGTTGTGGGGGTTGGGCGGCTGGCTTTCAAACACGCGTGAGACGGAACTTGTTTTGAACGGGCAACACGTTCACACAGATGTGCTAGCAAAACAAGCCCTTATTTCAGGTACTAACCCTAATTCACTTGGCTACTGGGGACGCAAACCCAACCGGGGCGAGTACGACCAGCGCACGGTTGAGTCTGCACAGGTTGCGTTTGCCACTTGGCAAAGTCGCAAGCATACATGGAATACCATGACGGCTGAAGAACAAACGCACC
Source organism: Deinococcota bacterium (assembly GCA_039034155.1). Taxonomy (GTDB): domain Bacteria; phylum Deinococcota; class Deinococci; order Deinococcales; family Trueperaceae; genus JBCCBI01. The sequence continues at coordinate 521 of JBCCBI010000439.1, forward strand.
TCATAAGCTGGTTGGATAGGTTTGGGCAACAACCCAAGACGTGGCGCAACAACTGGGCGCTTTTTTGGCTGCTTAACCATGCCAGCCGCAAAGCTTTGGGTGCTCAGTATGATCAGTCCGTAATAGATTCTGTGCTGGCGTATCTCGAGGACGTCTATTGCGGTAACGGTTGGTACGACGATGGGGCACGGCGCGGCGCACATCACTTTGATGATTACAACTATTGGGTGTTTGCAACCCATGTACTAGCATGGGCACAAGTTGACGGCCACACACAACCTGACCGACGTGATACCTTGTTAGCGCGTATCCGCGAAGGGATGGCCCATCTCCCCTATTTCTTTGCAGCAGATGGTGCCTATAGCGAATATGGACGCAGCCTTGCCTACAAATTTGCCCGACTTGGTGCGCCATTACTGGCTTACAAGGCAGGTGTTTGGCCGCATTCTATGGGTATGTTGCGGCGTTTGGTTGGGCGACATATGCGGTGGTATTTAGACAGGGGTGCACTGCGGGCGGATGGCACGTTGAGGCAGTCCTTAACAGCTCACGGCAGTCTTGCGATTCGGGAACCGTATATTGCCACTGGCTCGAGCTATTGGGCCATGCTAGCCTTTGCAGGCTTGTGGAGCTTACCAGACGATGACCCGTTTTGGCACACAGACGAAGTGCTACTACCCGTTGAACACGCTGACTTCACCAAGGTCTACCCCGAACCGGGGTGGGTTGTAGTGGGTCACCAAGTAACAGGTCAGGTGCAACGTTTCAACGCACGCAGCCAAAAACATCCCGCGAAATATAGCAAGTATATGTACGCCACAGCAGCACCTTTTAATGTGGGTCACGCTGCTGGCTACTATAGTCCTGACAACATGCTCTGTCTAAGTGATGGTAAAAGTTACGGTCACCGTGACACCAACCTTGCCGCTGCTGTGGGTGAGCCGGGCTGGTTGCGCATGCATTATGAACAAGTCGTTGGAGATAAACGGCACCATATTGACAGCACAATTATCACGCGGGGTTTGTGGCATGTGCGCGCCCACCGTGTGACCTTAGCAGAGGGCACACCTGAAGTTATTTCAGCGTTAGAAGGGCCGTCACCACTGGGCTATGCAGCAGGCTCGAGCCCCTTCATTACAAGTGACCCAAGCGCAAGCTGGGAAAAAGCAACTGAATATGGCAGACCCGAAGAAGCTGGGCGGCAGGTTGGCATCCTGCGGTTACATGGCTATGACGGGCAACAACGCGCTAACGCCTGGCAAGGCAGGCACGACCTCAACAGTGTTTATGGTGATTATGTGTTGCCACTCCTAACGGTCAGCCAGCTTCAACCTCAGCATGATCTTATTTGCCTTGTGTATGTGGGGCCGCCAGATGTTGACTTTAGCCAACTTGCCGTACGTATTCGCAGTGCAGACTGGCTGGTGGATGGCAGCTTTAAGCTCGAGCTAACCCCTGACGTAACTGCTAGCACAACTACCGACACAACCATCATTGTCCCGCCACTTGAAGGAAGCTCATGAAACTAGGCTTAAGCCACCAACGACCAGAATACTTCACGCCTGAGTATTTGACCTACCTCAAGTACATGGGTGTTGACAGCATGGAAGTACGCATCTTAACTAAAGACGCGTCTTTGGAGTACCTTGTACACATCAAAAACACCCTAGAAAATGCTGGCATAGAGCTGCACGAAATTATGCTCAACGACCTCTACTCTTCGCCGGAGATTTGTCTGGGATTAGCTGGGCGAGATGAAGCACTAGCGCGTTTTAAGCAATTTATTCAAGATTTAGGGCGTGCTGGGATTCACAATACAACCTATGCGTGGTACACAGGAGGCGCGTACCAGACAGGAACTACCACAACTCGAGGTTGTCCTACCCGACTGTTTGAACTCAAAGATGCAAAAGTCCTCCCCTATGCGTTTGACCGCGAGTACAACGACGACGAGATGTGGCACAGCTACGAACACTTTATTCATGAGATGCTGCCTGTTGCTGAGGCTGCTAACGTCACCTTGCAACTGCACCCCAACGACCCACCGGTAAATCACCAAGGTGTAGCCCGTATTTTTCGGAGTACCGCAGCTTTCCGCCGTGCTATGGAGATAAGCCAGCACAGTCCTCATGCAGGTATTCTTTTTTGTGTGGGCTGCTGGGCAGAAATGTTTGATCCTAATTCTCAAGAAGGTAGCGAAGACATCCTTAGTGCTATTCAGGAATTTGGCGCCCAGAGGCACATTAAGCAAGTTCACTTCAGAAACATAGATACGCCGATGCCCAACTTTAAAGAAACCTTTCCAGACAACGGCTATGTTGATATGCCCGCGATTGTTCGCGCCCTTGCTGACGTGGGGTTCGACGGGATGCTTGTGCCCGATCATGTGCCAGATACCTCTGCGGGTGAAGGTGGTAAACAAGCAGGTGAGGCGTTCATTTTGGGTTATATACGAGGACTCATCCAAGCATCACGGGCAGCTTAAATAGATGATTTTACTCAGATGAAATTACTGACCTTATAGATGTTCACATCAAGCATAAAAATTTTTAGAACGATATACCTCAACCTTACTGATGCACTTCTTGGCCATGTAATCAGCTACTACTAGCACCCAAGTTTGACTTTGAGCTTACCTCAACAAACTGTAGTCTCTGAAAGATGGAACCACCATCTCATTCACCGGACTCGTAAGAGGAGATAAACGTGAACTATACAACCTTAAATCACAGCGATATTCGTATTTCAACGCTGGCACTTGGCTGTTTTGCCTTTGCAGGAGGTCAGACCTGGGGCGACCAAGACGAGCAAGATACTGTTCGTACGATTGAATGTGCGCTCGAGCACGGCATCACCTTTTTTGACACTGCTGAGGGTTACGGTGCTGGCTATTCAGAGGAAGTGCTCGGCCGCGTGCTGGCAGGTAAACGCGATCAAGTTGTGATTGCTACCAAAGTGAGCCCCCAAAACTTGCGTCCAAGTGATTTGGAAGCAGCCTGTGTCGCTAGCTTAGAACGCTTACAAACCGATTACATTGACCTCTATCAGATCCACTGGCCCAACCACGACGTGCCGCTGGCAGAAAGTGTCGGCAAGTTAGAGGAGCTTAAAGCCAAAGGCATGATACGCACCATTGGCATAAGCAATTTTGGTGAGCGGGATTTTGGCGAGTTGCTCGAGCTAAGCACGCCCGTCATCAATCAACTGCCCTATAACTTGCTTTTTCGTGTCATTGAACATGACATTATCCCTTTAGCTGAAAAGCACAAGGTAGGCATTTTGCCTTACAGTCCTATTATGCAAGGGCTCTTGACCGGCAAATTCACATCTGCAGATGATGTTCCCGAAGGACGCGCCCGCACACGTCATTTTACGGGGTCACGGCCTAAAGCCCAACACGGCGAAGCTGGTTTTGAAGCAGAAACGTTTCAAGCAATTCGTCAATTGGATGAACTTGCAACACGCATGGGGGTTGCCCTTACGCACTTGGCACTAGCTTGGGTCCTTCACCAAACGCCCGTTACAGCCGTTTTGGTTGGCGCGCGCACAATTGAACAGCTCGAGCACAACATTCAAGCTGCCAACCTCAAGTTACCCACCGATGTTTTGCAGGAACTAGATGCCATCACGGCACCTTTGAAAGAGGGGCTAGGCACCAATCCTGATATGTGGAACAATGTCCAAAATTCGCGGTATCGTTAGTCACTTGTAAACTGGCTCGAGGCAGCTTCTGAGCACCTTAAGTTAAACTTTCAGAAAATATGAAGTACACTTAGATTAAGACTAGGAACGGCACCTCCACCATGCACCTTGCACCTTTAACAACATTTTCCAGTAAAAAAGAAGCTGTTTATGCCTCGCTTAGAACGGCTATTTTTCAAGGCGAGTTTCAGCCCGGTGAACGCCTTGTCATTGATACCCTTGCCAAAACGCTAGGTGTAAGTGCCATTCCAGTAAGAGAAGCCTTACAACTTTTACAAGCTGACGGCCTGGTTGACATTAAACCTCATGTGGGCGCAAGCGTAACCACCATCAACCCAGACATGATTTATGAGGTGTTTAAGCCGTTTCCCAGTCTTCTTTCGTCAGGGTGTAGCATTTCGTCATTGCTGGACTTAGCCCAACCTGTAGCTCAGCATCATATGCGAACTTCGCGCCCAATCGGGTGG
>JBCCBI010000440.1:0-4675 GCA_039034155.1 Deinococcota bacterium
AACAGGTTCACTGCGGTAATTTGTGGTGCAAACTTGCTCGCGGCGAAAGGTGCCGTCTCCCCTGTCTACATTGCGAAAGTTACAAGTTTCCCCGTCTGCCACTTGGCGGGTACTGCGCTGGCGCTGGCTGCGGTTCACTCTGTAAGCATCCACCGGCATACCATCACACCAACCACCTTGCGGTCTGGGTGCAAAATCTTCGATGCGAATTTCCCGTTCCCACGTGTGCGCTGCTACTGTCACACTAGTGTCACGTGTCCATGTCAATAGCACCACGACCGCCACAACAATCGCTACCAACACACCACCAATCGTCAGCAGCGTACGTTGTGACATCTTCCGTGAAGGTTGCGCGGTATCACGTTGCAAGGGCGTTGGCGCGTGCAAACTCGCCTTCGCACCATCACTTAACGGCGAGCCGCACTGTTGGCAGTAGTCTGCACTGGCGGCATTGGCCGTTGCACAGGCTGGGCAAATGATATCTTTACCGATGTACTTGTGATCGGTAACAGCAACCATGTCTTGTTCACTTGGGAAATAGCGCTGTTTAGGGTCTTGTGCGCCGCCACAATTAGGGCAAAAGCGGTGGTTCAGTCCTAACAACTTGGGCGTGCCACAATAGCTACAGTCCCACAACATTTGGTACACGCCAGCATCGTAGACACGGGCGTCACCTTCACGGTCCAGTAGAGTACGCGGTGTTGGTGTTTCAGATGTGTCGTCTACATTCCCAGTGGTTGAGGCTGTAACCACATCCTCCTGGTCTACTGCTGATGTTGTAGTTACTGACGTTGAAACCTGACCTGCCTTAATCGCTTGTAACTTATCGGAGGCGTAACGTAGTGCTGCAGGTTCATCGAGAATCTCGAGCAACAGTAACCACAATGCTTCATCATCTGGCACAGGTTCATTTTTGAGGAAGACCTCAGCTTGGGCGTCGGCAGCGTCATCATTAGCGCGTTCAAAGACATTGAGCAATACACGCAAACGCCCCGCTTGGACGCGATGTCCAGCGTTGTCTAAGGCATCAGCTAGCTGTAAAATATCGTCACGGCGTTCAAACTTGTGCGGTTCAGACATCATACCGTTTCCGGTTAATTCCCCTAGGAATTAACCCGCATGGAATGCGTAGAAAAAGATACGGGTTCCATTAGGAACGGAATAAACACGCTAGAGTTTATGTAGTGTTTAATCGGAACCCGTATCAGTGTTTATCTTTACCTCTCGTTAAACATGTAAGCGCTCCTAAAACGCCTACACCTAATCTGAGCAAATTTTTGTTGCTTGCAGCAGTAAATTGGCATCCTAAGATCACCATAAACCTTGGTGATGAACTGACGGTGTAATTCGAGGGTGTAATTCTGTGAAGCCCATCAAAACACATCATCATTAACATTGCCATATTGACTGCATTTAGCCACAATCACACGCCATCACTCAAATGTGATAAAAGACGTAAAAGCACGTTTTTAGCGACGCCACTTCTAACAATCATGTTTTTTTAGTGATGATGCTATTTAAACGATGTTAAGACGACGGCGGGGGTGGCGGGGGTGGCGCAGATGATGATTGAAACAAGCTAGCGAGTTCAGGTGTATCTTTGGCAGCTTGCCAACCCGACATACCTTCTCGCCACACGAGTGTATCTGCTTGCAAGTGCCCCGACTGGGCGTAGCTACGTAACGCGTTCATGTCATAAGGACCATGGGTTTGCCCGTTGATCGCCAGATGAAACTGAACTTGTGGGAGTGGCGGAGGTGAACCGGGCGCTGGTGGCGCTTGACCAGGGGCAGGTGGTGCTGAGGATGTTGGTTGATTAAAGGCTTGACCCATCTGCTGACCTAGACCAATGCCCGCGCCCATGCCAACTCCCATACCAGCCATGCCACCAGGGTTTTCAGCTGCTTTGCCGATGGCTTCAGCACTTTGATACTGCATGTACTGCTGCATGTTGCCTAAAATGCCCATGCTCGAGCGCTTATCAAGCGCTTCCTGAACACCTTCGGGTAAGGTGATGCTAGATACTAGAAGCTCGAGCAACTCTACCCCGTAAGCCTCAAAATCAGCTTTCATCTTGTCAGTTACAAAAGTACTCAGGTCATCATAGTTGGCAGCTAAGTCCAAGACCGGGATTTTACTTTCACCCAGTGCATCTGCAAAGCGGGTGATGATGAGGTTACGCAGTTGGTTACTAATTTCTTCCAACGTAAAATGACCGTCAGTACCCACAATCTCTTTGAGGAAGAGTGTGGGGTCTTTGATGCGGTGGGAATAGGCACCAAACGCACGCAGTCGGACTGGCCCAAACTCGGGGTCGCGTAACATAATGGGTTGCGGCGTACCCCAACGTTGATCGGTGAAACGCTTGGTACTAAAAAAGTAGACCTCAGCTTTGAAAGGGCTTTCAAACCCGTATTTCCAACCCTTCAGCTTGCCTAAAACAGGTAGATTTTGCGTCTCGAGGGTGTAGGTGCCAGGCTGAAAAATATCGGCTAGGTCAAGGGTGGCATCATCTAAATGGCTGTCAATACGGCCTTCGTTTACAAACACAGCAACTTGTCCAGGGCGCACAACTAACTTGGCACCATATTTAATTTCGTTGTCATAGCGTTCAAAGCGGTAAACCATCGTGTCATGTGAATCATCAAGCCATTCGATGATGTCAATAAACTCGCCTTTTACGCGGTTCCACAAACCCATGATTGCCTCCTCGTGAGCATCGTCAGTCACTTGTTTCGATGTGCTTGGCGCTCTAACAGGTATCATCTGGTCAGCTACAACCGCAACTCATAAGTACGATTTACAGACAACAAATTCAAAATGATGATCGTAGCAACCTAAACCTAACATGCTCTGTCATTGCGTTGTTATGCACTCATGGTACACCACAGGGCCGTTCAAGCTCCACTCATAGACGCAACTATGAAACAAGTGTAGACGCTGCAAGTGCTTATTTTGTAACTGACATTGACGCGTTGGAAGGCTGATGCTCGAGCACAATCTCATCTTCATAACTTGCTTGTTGAGCTGTTAGTTTTCCTTCTTTAACCAGCTCGAGCATCCCTGCAAAGTACACAACACGTGTAAGCCAAGGCAAACTAGTTGGTTCTGATGATGCCACTTCAGGTGTATCTTGAAGGTAAGCTTGTTGTGTTAAAGCGCCAAGTGTGGTTATTTGCACCTTAGCCATGAGCTTACGAAGCCGGCGCATAGCCACAGGAATACTGAGCCGCTCAATCGCTAGTTCAAAATAGTTGCTCACCTGATAGCGGGCTGCCAATTGGCTCAGTTTAGTAAGAGCAGGTTTACCCAAGGGTCGCCTACGGCGTGGGTATTCCGGGCGAGGTGTTTTCGCCGTCAACAGGTGCTTACGTGCTTGGCGCTGTTGTCGCAAAAAAAGCAGGGCATTTTCAACTGCTTCTAGCTCGAGTACAACCTTAATAACGGCTTGCTTCGTATCTTCATCAGCAAGTTTAGCTGGACGTGGCAACAAAAACCGCGCTTTAAGTTCAATAACCCGAGCCATTTCAGGCAGTGTTTCAGTAGCTAGCTCGAGGTCGTTGGCTGCTTGTTGACGATAATAGGCTAGATACTCTGTCACCAATTGGCTGACATTAAGCTGATGCACACTCAGGGTGTCACTACGCAGTGCTTGCGCCAACTCGCCTAAAGACCCTGTAAAATCAGCTAACTGATAGCGAAATGGTTGAATATCTTCAGGTTGTATAGGAGCGGTTATCTCGATCACTAGAACTTACCTTTGTAAAAAGGGTGCTATGCCAAATTTGCCAAATGCTACTAATAGCAGTTCCAGGATCAGTCCCCCCACACTGAGCAGGTCGATTTCTACTCCCCTAGGTCGCACGCGCAACTGCCTGTGGCACTCACTCGTGGAAATGCTATAAGTAATTTTATCTAATCTAAACTACAAACGCGAAACTCGCAGTTTTACGCAAGCTTCGCACAAGTTTTATGTTATTTGATTTTTGGGATTTTGTAAAGGTTAATTCCAAAGCTTACATCAAGTTGATTTAACTCATACACATTGTGCATTTTGCTTCGATGTATTCTGTCAATCTTGTGTAGCAACGAGCAAACCTAAGACATTTTAATCTTGTAATTCAATTTCTTGGTCGTCCTGTTGAGCTAAAGCGTGTTCACTAGCCGGTTGTACAACAAGTTCTTTGAACAACTCTGGCCAGTTAGACATCTCTAACACCTCCCTCGTATGGATATTTTGTAATGTGATACGCAATTCTTCATTGACCCATTTTACCCGGACAATGAATGAATTGGTCATAGAATCTTTCGTCATGGTTACAGCATAGCCTAAAAACGTTCCATGAGCGTCCGATTAGGCTTGTTCAGTATTTCTCAAACAAAAGCCACAGACGAGTTTTCTCTAACAGGTATTCGATTTAAAGAAGTCAGGTCCTAGACGACTGTGAGCCAATTTCACATTTTATTAGCTAGGCATCCAAATAGCTTTTATACGACGTAATCAATGCAGTAAGATTAACAAACATTAAAGGGCCACCATTATTACAACTGCGAAGCGGGGCTTTGCTCGAGTCATCATAACACCCGCCGTCCTTAATGGCATCAACCTATTAATACTTTGTTAATATCATCAACCTATAAGACAGTTGGCCTAACTAAGCGTTATTACATAGAT
>JBCCBI010000441.1:0-4666 GCA_039034155.1 Deinococcota bacterium
CGGATTTCACGTTGATCATCGATTGCATAACCCAAGGATGTACAACCCGCAACTGGTCACGCAGGCTCCACAGGTAGTTCAAGTAGGCTAGCGCTGCTGCATCTATAGAATGCTCGAGCCCTCGTTGGAGTTCGTTTATATAAGGTGGCGTCCCTGCTTGATCCCAAGCAATTTTATCGGCAACAAACACAATCTTATCTGTTAGCGACGCATGAGCTTTAAGCGTTGTATGACATTCAATTGCGCTCAATACTGCCGGGTCATTAACGCTAAAAACTTGCTTTGAAATGGGCACAGATAATTTCTGATGAATAATCATAGGAAATCGTTCTTCCTCTGGTAGGACCGTTAATCCTAGAGCTTTAGCAACATCTACACGCTCATAGTGAGGGATAATAGCACTTATGTCGTGTAACCAAGCGGCTGTTGCTGATTTGGCGACGTTTCCATGAAACTGGTGCGCTAGTTCAATAGCTTTTTCTACGACAGCCTTAACGTGATGATATGTGTGGTCATGGTTGTGTTGTAGCAGGAGCGTTTTAACGTCGTTTTCTAGTTTGCCTGATGCCTTAAAATGACCAATGTAATTATCTAAAGGTTTGCCCACAGATTCAAAATCCTTCAATTGCTTGACAGTAGCGTCTTGCACTATGACACTGCAACCTCGGGGATGTGAACACAGAGCTTAATATACAGTGCAGCGCCTATTTAGTGGTACCTAGTTATGCCTTGTCCACAGCACAACACAAGTCAGGTTGTCCATGCCATTCATGCGTAATATCACGCATGAAAAGCGCGTTATCAAAGGTGGCAGTACCCAGTGGAAATATCGACGTGTTATCAAAATAGTTTGAGTGCACAGAAACAACGTCAAGAGGGTAGACTTTCCAGTCCTGACACTGAAGCTTAAGCCCATCAAAACGTCCGGCAGTTTGAGTATCGGAATATCCTAAATCGTCTTTCTCAAAAAAAAGTGAGGCTGAGCTCAGTGAATCAAAGACTGAATCATCAGGAAGATGATCTGCAAGTTGCCCCGAAACATAGACATCTGCGTTGCCATCCTCACTTTTCATACTCACAGATAGATTGGTAGCTGATTCATCAACAGTAAACGATGCATGATGATGGACACCGGGAAATATACGCCCTCCTGCCCAGGCATTAAGACGTGAGTTGGTGTCACGCCGGGGGATGTACACACCCTGACGAATCCCTGTCTCAGAATCCCACTCGACAGCAAACCTATGGGCAGCATTTTCAGAGCGAATGCCCCAGTTGCCAGGTAGCATTTTTGGGCGAACATGTGTCAACCGAATTAGACATATACCACCGATGGAAACCCCATCATAGACTTGCGGGCGAAACGGAGGTGGCAGTACGTTAGCCATATAGTCTGGATCAACACGATAGTTTGCCAAAATGCGTCGATCAATGACGCCACTCATTGCTGGTAGTCTCATTATCGCCTCCAAGAGATACGGCCGATAAAACTCAGGGGTATAGCCTCCACGCACGTAACTTTGATGATAAACCTAAATCCCCAATACACCCATTGCAATGAGTATGAGGAAAACCCCATTCCCAAACCCATGAATGATGATGGCTGCCCAAGTATTTTTGACGTGCTGTGCAATAAGCGGCGTGAGTAGACCTGTTGGTATGAGGGTTAGCCACATCCACCTCATCATAAAGTGCAGCACGAAAATCCATAAGATGCCATTCACTAACCAAGCCCATTTTCCAAACACAAGTTCTTGTCTGGGCAAAAGAAACGAACGCCAAAGCAACTCTTCGCCGAAAATATTGGCAGCCAAACTTACCGCGTAAAGTGCAATCAACCAAGCATTACCTGAGAGAGGCACGCCGAGATATTCGTTAGGAGGTAAGACTATCGGCTGATTGGGATCAAATAGTGATGGTAGTAACGCTGGTGGTGCAAAAAAAGGTAATCTTGCAAGAACATGCGCACTGGGTTCTAAAAGAGCTTCTGCGAGTAGTGCAACAACAAGCGCACTGATTGACCAAAGCCAAACGCGTTTAGTTGGTTGTTGTAAGCGCATCCGCTCACAAAAAGCAGGCCAGGTTGCCGCATTTCCTTCGAGGTGGTACGCAACGACAGCAACAACGCCAAGCACTAAAAGGGGAAGATAGAGCGAAAGTGTAAAGCTCCAAACAAGTGCCATCCCTTGGTTTTGAAGCCAAGGATTGAGCCACTCAAACGTAAAAACTAAAAGGATGCCGGGTAAACCGAATAGCAGCAGCGATTCGATCCAGCCTCCGGCTCTAATGTTGAAAAAGCTATAACGGGTTTTCATGTGATGATTTCTGAAGGTTGATGCGTGTCTCGAGCACCTTAGGTTCCTTTTGCAACACCTAAGTTAGATGCAGGCTATGCGAACCTACTCATCGTCTAGTAAATATTGCTTTGTTGTCATCCCACGTTTTTAAGACGACACGCTCGAGTTCATGAGGATACGCAAACCCGTGTCGTTCAGAGAGATGACGACCCACTCGAGCCATCTCCGTTCGTATCGACTCCACCGCGACAACCATATCTTCCACTGTGATAGACGGAAGCCCAAGTAGCTCTTTCTGCTCACGGCTGAGCTTACCGCTAAGCCCTTTGTGCAGTGCGCCGAGCATGTGAATGGATACTCGAGCCTCAATATCTTTACCCGTTATTTCCATGTACCACGCGCGTAGCAACGCAATGTGTTCAAAGTAAAGCCCCACAAACTGCGAATAGTCGTATTTTCTGCCCAGCCCTTTGGCTTCTTTGTGGGTGGTAATCCAATAATCCACTAAAAATTGCCGGACGGACGTTCCTTCAATGTCTTTAACAAGTGACAGTGCAGGGCTTGTAAACTGAGCCAGCGCGTCTGCAAAGGTTGCGTCCCGGCAGGCAATGACCACTAAGGCAGGCTCGAGGTTCTTACGTAGCGTATCTTGAACGTAGAAATCTACAATGGTGCCATCACTTAACACCATGTGGTGTAAAAGGGCGTGATCGCCAAACTTCATAAATGTCGACCCACATACAGGCATGGGCACGTACCGCTCCCAATTAGGCTGATGCCATGCTTCTAACTGCTGAGGTTCAACAGCAATGCGAAAGTCAACATCGCTATACGCATCACCTGTGCCAGCAGCCAAACTTCCGCCGACCCAGATAGCTTGTACGCTTGAATCCTTGTAACATTTTTTAGCTAGGTCGCGGATAAGGGTGATGTGGGGTCCGTGCTCGAGCAGTCCAAAATTAAGATCTTCTGACATGTAGCTAGCATATCCTTCAAGCACAAAGCTTTTTGCCTTCATGACGAAACAAGCTCAGTAAGAAGTTAATGACAATATCTTGTCAAACACCAGGCCGTTTACGCCGTTTCTTGCTGCGTTTGTACTTGCGTTGGTAATCACGCCTTTGCTTGGTGACTTCATAAAGCACAATGCCGGATGTCGTCCCTAAGTTCAAGCTTTCGATCATGCCAAACATGGGAATATTGATGCATATCTCACTGCGCGCAAGTGCCAGGTCGCTGATGCCGCCAGATTCATTGCCAAACCACACGGCTAGTTTTGTGTGCAGCATGTAATCTCCCTCGTGCAGGACGACGTTCGTTTTACCCTTGGCATGAGGCGAGGTGACGATAGAAACAAAGCGGTTTTGCTCGAGGTGCTCCAAGCAGTCCTCGGTACTATCAAAGCGCTTCACAAAACTCCACTTGATGGCTGAAACAGACAGTTTTGAGAGTGACTTTCTTGTTTTCATGTCCTGCCAATCATCCGGCAGTGCCCCTCGAGGGTCAACCACATAAACCTTTTCAACACCTAGCGCATTTACGTTTCTTATGACGGTGCCCAGGTTTCTAATGTCCGTTGGGTTTTCCAGCACAGCAATTAAGTTTTTACACCTGTGGGGTTTGATGGCATCAGCGCGTTGGCGCACGGTGCTTTTGGGGTTTTGAGATTCGCTCATGTCAACGTTCGTTCTTTCTGACGCTGAGTCTTATAATCATAGTCTTCGTCATACTCAATTGTGCCAAAAAGGTCAATTACTTGTAGCTGTTTGCGTCTGGCTATGTATTCCTGCAAGGCGGCTTCGACGACAGCCCGTTTGGTGCGATGTCCGCCGAGTGCTAAGGCTTCTTGCATCAAGGTATCGTCTATTTGCAGGTTAGTTGCCATGTGCATATGGTGGCACAAATGCCTGCATAACTCAAGGTTAAATCTGATGTAAATTTTATAGTAATGTTAAGTGATGAATGATATACTAAAACTATTTGGTTGCGACTATTTTAATTAAGTCGGTTACTTGAAGTTTCTAGCATTTATTCACTAGTATCTTCTAGGAGAGTGCTTGTTAAGTTGTCAAGTTCCGCCTTAGATTTTTGATTAAACTCCCGAGACTCTATAAATCTAGTTATGACTTGGGTTAGTGATTCTTGAATAACCTCAGAGGATGCTCCTGTCCTTTCGGCTTCTCGAATAAGTTGTAGAGCTGCTTCTACCTGCTCAGGCAGCAAACCTTTTTTTGAAATTAGTACTTTAGGCAACGTGTAAATTGTATGAATACCCGTGAAACCCAAAGATGCGTACACATATTCTGAAATGGTGTCTAGATTGGTTGCCCATTGTATCTCAAAAGCCACACTGGCAAAGTGAACGAGGA
>JBCCBI010000442.1:0-4661 GCA_039034155.1 Deinococcota bacterium
CCCTATTTTTGCCCGAGCCAAGATAGCAAGTGGTATACCACCGCTGAACCCATTCCCGACGGGCCAACTACCCAGATGATGATGGAGCTTGCTAAGCAGTACGGTATGGTCATCATCGTGCCTATTTACGAAGAAGAGATGACCGGCGTCTACTACAACACAGCCGCCGTGATTGATGCAGATGGCACCTATTTGGGCAAATATCGCAAAACGCATATTCCTCAGGTAGCTGGTTTTTACGAAAAATTCTTTTTCCGCCCCGGCAACTTGGGCTACCCGGTGTTTGAAACGGCTGTGGGAACAATCGGTGTGTATATATGTTATGACCGCCATTTCCCAGAAGGTGCGCGTGCCCTCGGCTTAAACGGGGCTGAAATTGTCTTCAACCCCAGTGCAACCGTAGCAGGCTTGAGTGAATATTTGTGGAAACTAGAGCAACCTGCCCATGCGGTTGCCAACGGCTATTTTGTAGGTGCTATTAACCGCGTCGGTCACGAACAGCCCTGGGATATTGGCGAGTTTTATGGGCAGTCGTATTTTTGTGACCCGCGCGGACAGTTTGTAGCTATGGCCAGCCGCGATCAAGATGAGCTGATTGTGGCTGATCTGGACATGGACATGATCCGCGAAGTTCGTGACCTGTGGCAGTTTTACCGTGACCGCCGCCCAGACATGTACGACGAACTTGTTGAACTCTAAGGGGGCATGATGGAAGCAACACCCCTAACCCTAGATGAACTGCAGCGCCGCTTTACGGAGCTCGAGCCAGCTTTCAGCAGCCGCGAAGCCCGCATTGAAGCTAACCGCTGTCTGTACTGTTTTGACGCACCTTGCATTAAAGCCTGCCCAACTAACATTGACGTACCCACGTTTATCCGCAAAATTGGCACAGGCAATACTTACGGAGCTGCCAAGACGATTCTCGAGGCCAACCTCGTGGGTGCAACCTGTAGCCGGGTTTGCCCCGTTGAGGAACTCTGCGAAGGTGCCTGCGTGCTAGGTAGTGACCACAAGCCAATTGAAATTGGGCGCTTGCAACGCTTTGCGATGGACCATATTTATGAGCGTGGCACCATGCCTTTTACACCTGAACCAGCTACGGGCAAGAAGGTGGCTGTGATCGGTGCTGGGCCTGCCGGGCTAACTTGCGCAGGTGAGCTTGCCAAGCGCGGTCATGCGGTAACCATTTTTGAACGTAATTCTCTACCTGGCGGGCTTTCAACCTACGGTATTGTGGTGATGCGTGAACCGATTGAGGTGGCGCTTACGGAAGTTGCGTTTATTCAACAACTTGGCGTTGACATTACAACTGAATGTGAGATAGGTCGGGACATCAGCGCTGAGACGTTAGTTGATGACTTTGACGCCGTGTTTATAGGCGTTGGTATGGGCACCGTCCCGCCGCTTAACATTCCCGGTGAAAACCTAGACGGCGTCATTGACGCACTTCCTTTTATTGCCAAAACCAAACTGGCTGAAAAACAGGGTCTATCCCAACTTTCAGAACTCCAAATTGCTAAGAGCATCGCGGTTATTGGCGCGGGTAACACAGCGATTGATGCCGCTACCATCGCCAAGCGTTTAGGTGCTGAGCAGGTCACGATTGTCTACCGCCGGAGTGAAGCAGAAATGCCCGCCTACGACTTTGAGTACGACTTTATTAAGCGTGAAGGCGTGGAGTTTCGCTTTCTCACCCAACCCACTGAAATTTTGGGAGATGCCGGCAAGGTCATGGGCTTACGCTGCCAGCGGATGCAGCTAAGTGACATCGGATCAGACGGACGCAGGCAAGTTGACCCTGTTCCCAACAGTGAAATTGTTATTAGCTGCCAACAAGTGATTAAAGCCATTGGACAAGAAAAGCTCATCCTTGCTGAGCTATTTGGCCTTGCAACCACACGTGGGTTTATTGATGTGAACAGTAGTTGTGAAACCTCCCACGCAGGTGTGTTTGCAGGCGGTGACTGCATTCGCAGCCAGGGCGAAGCCATGACCGTCACTGCTGCAGAGGACGGCAAGATTGCCGCCAACGCCATTCACGCCCGACTCACCAGCAGCATTGCAGCAGATTAAGGAGCCCTGCTTATGGCAGATTTAAGCATTAACTTTGCGGGCGTAAGCAGCCCTAATCCCTTTTGGCTAGCCTCTGCGCCACCAACCAACAGCGCCTATCAAATCAACAAAGCTTTTGAACAAGGTTGGGGTGGTGCGGTTTGGAAAACCATTGGCTCGCCTGTACTTAACGTGAGCAGTCGCTACGGCGCACTCAACTATGGCGGGCACAAACTCGTCGCCATCAACAACGTGGAGCTTATTTCTGACCGCCCACTAGACGTTAACCTGCGTGAAATCGCTGAGGTGAAACGCAACTGGCCCGACCGCGCTGTGGTGGTTTCGGCTATGGTCGGTTCAAGTGAAGCTGAGTGGCACGACATCGTGAAGCGCATTGAAGATACCGGTGCAGATGCCATCGAACTCAACTACGGCTGCCCGCACGGCATGAGTGAACGCGGCATGGGCTCAGCCGTTGGGCAAGTGCCCGAGTATTGCAGCATGATTACCGAGTGGGTCACGAGCGTGGCAAGCATCCCAATTATAGTGAAGCTTACTCCCAATATCACCGACATCACCCAACCAGCCCAAGCGGCCCTTACTGGCAACGCTGACGCCCTCTCGCTAATTAACACCATCAACTCCATTGTGGGTGTGGACTTAGACAATTTTGAGATTAGCCCCAACATTGGCGGCAAAGGCAGTCACGGTGGTTATGCGGGTCCAGCGGTTAAGCCCATCGCTTTAAACATGCTGAGCGAAGTTGCTAATTTAGCGGAGATGCAAGCTAAAAATATTCCTATTTCGGGTATGGGCGGCGTGCAAACCTGGCAAGATGCCGCTGAGTTTTTGCTGCTTGGAGCAACCAGCATTCAGGTTTGTACAGCGGTGATGCATTATGGGTTCAGGATTATTGATGACCTCTGTGACGGATTACACACCTGGTTGGACGATAAAGGAATCAGTTCTGTGAATGAGGTTATTGGTGCGTCGTTACACCGTATCTCGAGCTTTGGCGACCTAGACATGAACAGCCACGTGGTGGCGCGCATTAATCCAGAAACGTGCATCAACTGCAACCTTTGTTACATCGCGTGTGATGAAGGTGCGCACCAATGCATCGATTTGGTGGCAGATGGCGTCAAGATTGACCCTAAAACTTACAGTGGTGACATTACCCCGCAACCCATTGTGCGTGAAGACGATTGTGTTGGTTGTAACCTGTGCTCGCTGGTGTGTCCCGTTGATGACTGCATTAGCATGGTGCCGGTAACGCGCAACCGACCTCACAACACTTGGAATGAACTTAGTAGCGAGCGCCCAGAGGTGCTCGAGTGGGACGGTATGGCCCGCTACCGCGACGAAACAGGGATTGATATTCACTGAGGCTAAACCTGAAAGCTAAACCCGAGCTTGGTTCACCGTTTGCACTTGTGAACAGCACACATGCAAACAGAAAAGGAGTTGACAATGACAAAGAGAACGCTCGACGAATGTGTAGATATGATGGCATCTAGTGCCATTAGTATGGGCCCCGTAAGCCGCCGCCTTCGCAACGCCCTACTTGATAGCTGTGTAGATGATGACTGCGGTGAAGGTTGCCCCGACCACTTCCCCTGCACCGAGAATACGCCTTGTGCTGACAGCGCCCAACCAGCGCGGCATTGGTGGCAGTTTTTGTTTAGATCCAAAGGGCAAAACCCCCTGCAAAGCTAAGGTTATACAAACTTAACTAAGATTTATATAACATCCCACAAATTACCTTAATGGGATGGAAGATGGTTTATGGCTCGATGCTATTGGTATCTCATGTTTGTCAACCATGTTGGTAGATGCTAACTAGAGCACGTAAATCTGGCTGATGTCCTGTTGGCATCCTGATAAACTGCTAAACTTTAAGTCATGAAACAACCGCGTTTATCTTTGTTACAAAAACTTCTTCTTATTGCATTTATTCCTCTGTACTTAATAAACTCCTACACAGGTAACATTAAAATGCTCGGCTATTTGGCAAACTTTTACTTGATCTTTGGTTTAGTTAAGGTGATCGAGCTAGCTGTTTACTGGATAGCATTCATGATGGGGCATCACAGACAAAATAATGGTGTTAGCAGTGATGTGCTGTGACACGATACTAGGATGTGCTCGAGCTTTATTTCTCAACTAACTAAACCATTATCGAAAAGCTTTTCTTGAAGCTTGGTAATAAACTTTTAAGTTAATGTATATATGCCAATGTCTATGCTGATAACCTTGTACCCACATATCCTCAATCACATCATTCAGAAACAATTATCTCAGTGACAACCCAACCTCAACCCAAATCGGTACTACCATCATCCTCTACTAGGCCAATCATCCACGCTGACGGCATCAACATGATTTACGAAGGTTGGTGCCGTGTTGGAGACGATAGAGCGCGCTTCGATGCGGCGAAGGGCCTTCAAAAACTCTTTAGCGCAAGCACGCATCAACACCGGACGCGACTCCTTTGGCGCTGAGGATAGTTTAGGGCTGCGCCAAAAGTCGACGACGAGCAGCGCCTTGCAGAGCGCATATTCGACGAAGAGACCTGCACTCTTGTCGAGAAAGAGATCGCCTTTTACGAA
>JBCCBI010000443.1:0-4635 GCA_039034155.1 Deinococcota bacterium
ACCGGATAAAACAATGTCCTCAACCCTTAACACCACTGAGTTTGACACCCTCGACAATGAAACGTTGCACCACAAAAAAGAGCAAAACGATCGGGAGTACGCTAATGACGGACGCCATAAAGAGCGCTGGTAGGTTAATTGTCTGGGCAGTTAAAAAGGTAGAGAGCACCACCTGAACCGTCCATGTGTCTTTACTTTGCCCCACCACGAGCGGCCACAAAAAAGCATTCCAACTGCGAATAAGGGCAAGCACGCCCAAAGACACAAATACACCCACCGAATTGGGGACAACAATGCGCCAGAAAATGCCGAGGTGCTCGAGCCCATCTACTCGGGCAGCATCTTCCAAATCGTGAGGAAAGTCTAGAAAAAACTGCCTGAAAATAAAAATCGTAAATGCACTAAAAATGCCAGGTACAACTAAGCCTTGCAAACTGTTGACCCAACCTAAGTAGGACACAACTAAAAATGACTGTACAAAAATGGCTGCACTAGGCACCATAAGCGAGCCCAAAATAAGGTAAAAAATGAGCTGTGCAGCTTTGACACGAATACGTACCAACCCATAAGCCGCCATAGAACACACCACAAGCTGGCCGGTAACTTGAAGCACGCTCACCAAAGTGGAGTTCCACAAGCCCACACCCATAGGCGCAACGGGGTCGTTAAAAAGTGCGGGAATATTCTGCCACTGCATCTCTTTAGCCCACACAAGCCAGTCAAACGCGGCAATTTCTCGCTGGGTCATAAACGCGTTGCGCAGCATAATGTAAAAGGGAATTAGATACAGCACAGAGATGACTATGGCAAGTACATAGGCTAGAAAAGTTACAAGATGCTTTCGGAAATGTCTCATGCTTGTTTGCCAAAGCCAAACAAGCGCGCTTGAATTAACGTGACGGTCACAATAATAAGGGCAATCACAAAGGCACCAGCAGCACCTCGGCCGTAGTTTTGATCTTGAAAGGCAACGTTATAAAGATAAACCAGGGGCGGGCGCGCCAAAATTTGGGTGCCGCTCGAGGTTGCCCCACCTAAAATGTTCCGAAACTCATCAAAGGCTTGAAAAGCTTCAATAAAGAGTAGTAATACCACCGACACAGACGTGTTACGCAACAGTGGAAAGGTGATGTTGCGAAAAATTTGCCAACCGGGTTGCGCGCCGTCCACCGTGGCCGCTTCATAAAGTGATCTAGGAATTTCTTGTAGGCCGGCCAAAAAGATAATCATGTAAAAGCCACTTTGTAGCCACAAGCGCACGCTAATAAGCACTAACCAAAACAGCGGCGGGTCAACCGTGTTAATCCAAGCAATAGGATTTGCCCCAGCTGTCACCCAGATGATGTTGTTCATAAACCCTGAAGGAAGCCCGTTGTAGAGGCTCATCTTCCAAATAACCGAGGCAATCACGTAAGAGCATGCCGTGGGAATAAAGATGATGGTCCGAAAGATACCGCGGCCAAGCTCGAGCCGATTAATCAGTAACGCCAACCCTAAAGACAGCCCAAAGGTGAGAGGCACAATGACCACCGAAAACACTACAACCATGCCTAAAGAGCCCAAGAAACGTGGGTCTCGAAACAGCTCAATATAATTCCCCAAACCCACAAAGGTTGATGGGGTGACGGTGTTGCGCGCCTCAAAAAAACTTAAGACCAATCCCCAAACAACGGGTACATAGATGAAAATGAGCACACCTAATAGCGCTGGGCCCACAAAAAGCCAAAAGTAAAGCTGCTCTTTGCCTTGACGCGACAAACGGCGGGATAAGCGTGGTGAGGTTGGTTTGAGCATAAAAAGTTAGTTTCCTAAAGATGACAATAGGTGGTTAGACGTTGGTCTTGGAGACTG
This sequence comes from Deinococcota bacterium, assembly GCA_039034155.1. Classification (GTDB taxonomy): domain Bacteria; phylum Deinococcota; class Deinococci; order Deinococcales; family Trueperaceae; genus JBCCBI01. The sequence goes on from JBCCBI010000443.1 coordinate 1,852, forward strand.
TTTTAACGCGCTAACTTTGAGCATCACACATTCGTAATATTGGAGATTCTTGGTGGATGATGCTGATGTTTGTTAAAGACGTTTTAGATGACTTCTTACATTTCTTACATATTGCTTTGATACGCATGATGTGCGCTAGGTACATGCTGATATTATTTTGAAGTTGAGGCTCGAGGCTATTTTGAAGGTCTCACATAACCTGACTGGATTTATGGAGTCCTTTTATAAACCCAAGTTGAGCCTCAAACTACCTAGCTGATACGCCTGTCATACGTCTCAGCAAATTTGTTAGCGACCAAGCAGTGAATCAAGTTCAGCTTGCACAGCTTCAGCAGCGGCGGCTAGGGCTTCAGCAGGGTCAGCATCCTGTAAAAGAACTTGGCTGTGGGCATCGGTGTAAATGGAGTCCATGGCACCCGTCCACAAAATAGGTGAGGCTTTGGCGTATTGCGTCATAAGCTCAATCACCTCAGCAGCCGGGCCACTTTTTAAGGCCTCAGCAGCTTGAGCAGTACTTGTGCGTGGAGGTATATGGAACCCATACGACAAATTCCAGTCTTCTTGAATCTCGGTGTTGTCAATCCAGAGCCATTTTACGTAAGCTTTAGCAGCTTCTACATGAGCGCTCGAGGCATTTACAGATTGGTTCCAGCCACCTAAGTGAACGCTGGGGCTAGTGTCTTCGTTCAAAGCAGGCCAGGGCATCACGCCAATATCCTCACCGAGGGTATCTAAAAGTTGCGGCATCGCCCATAAACCTGACCACTGCATGGCTGTAAGCCCGTCAATCAGCGCACCGGGGTCCCACCACTCGGTCGTTGCACCTACCAATAAACTGCCACTATCTGCGAGTTCTTTTTTCTTGCCCCACATTTCCACATTGCTAGCAGTGTTAAAGCCAACGGTTTCACCGTCTAAAAGCGAACTTCCTGAGGCAGTTGTGGTCATGTACAAAAGCCAATTAGAGGAGCCAAGATCGTTTCCTAAATAAAGCCCTTTGATGCGACCTGTGTCCAGTGCGCTCGCAGTGGCAATGAGTTCATCCATGGTGGTTGGCACACTTACGCCAGCAGCCTCAAACATGGCTTTGTTGTAATACACAAACTGAGGGTCTAAAAGCATGGGCACGCCGTAGATCGTGCCATCTACCGTGACTCGAGACATAGCCGTAGCATCAAAGTCGTCTAGCACGCCTTCAAACAGATCATCCAAAGGCTCTAACTGCCCAGCCCGCACTCTAGAAAGGTCAATGGTTTGAAGTTCAAAGACGTCGGGACCTTCGTTGGAAAGCAGTGCTGCGTTCAAAGCAGCTGGGTAGTCACCGGGTATCCAAGTGACCTCAACAGTCACGCCCGGTGTTAACGCGCTGTACTCCTCGGCATAACGAACTGCCGCTTCAAAGGTACCTGCTTCGCCGTATTGGTGATACCAATGTTGTAAGACAATATCGTCTTGAGCAAACACAACCATCACCAGCATGAACAGCAAACTTGTTAATGTTTTCACCGCTAACCTCCTAAGATATGGGTGTTCTGAGACGTCACTGCTCTAGTTGCCCGTGGTGAATGTCTCCAATAGACCCGCACCAACTAAAGCATGTGCCCTCAACAAGGGGCTTTGACGCCAAAACACAAGGTGCCAAAAAATATGTAACTGGTTTCTGAAACCGATTACATCTTTACTTAGTTCTCTGAGATTGTCAAGTTTAAGCTAAGGACTGATATTTCTTTGAGTGGGCTAAAAAGCCCTGTTACGCTTTAAGCTTATAGATCAATTAAGATGACGGTTTTTACGAGTAGGTGTGACTAATATAGCCATCAATGTCTGGACATAAAATTATGTACAAGAAGCGGGCTTTACCTGATTAGCCTTGTCAGTTTTGCTTCACAAACTCTATATGGTGTGCTTGATACATAGACAATTTGAACCCTAAAACTTTATTGTCAGTGTCACGGTGAAATAGCAGGTTAATAGTTCCTGAATAGCTAGCTTCAAGCACAATAAAACCGTCTGTAAAAACTGACGTTAACTGCCCTCTTCCATGATTAGGTTGTTCTAGCATAAGTTTGTCTTCTTGGAACAAAATACTGTAGGTTGCGTCTAATTCTTCGCTGTAATACTTACCTGTATATTCGGCTTCTTGTTCATAGTCCATAGGTTCAGGTGAAACCAGCTTATAAACAGTCGGCTTATCACGACCAACGGTTTCGACCATTTGCCTCGAGCCGTTAGCTCCCTTTTCAAAATGGTATTTGACTTCAGGAAAAGCTTTGACGTAAAAGTGGGTTTCAGAAAGAGCTGCCAATTCATGACCTACATCAAAATAGACAAATAGCTTGCTCTCGCGCATTTCTATAGGAATGGTTGAACCTATATCGCTACAGTAGTAAAACCCAATGTGTTGGCTTAATTGTTTAGAAGAAAGCTCAATACTTGTAGGTTGCTCTGGTTCATCGTTGTGTAGGTTATCAGCAAGGTAAAAATCAATAATTTTGTTGGCAAGCTCAAAGGTATTTACGCTACCGTGATTTGACAAAATAACAACAGAAAAGTGCTGCTCAGGGAAACGTCTAAAAGCAGACCGAAAGCCCGCATGTCCTCCACTATGTTCCACAACAGTTAAACCTTTATACGTGTTGACGCCTAGCCCAAATGCATAAGTTATTGACCACCAGAATTAAGCACACCTTTGGTATGAATTTGAGCAATAACGTCTTGACCACCAACCTTGGCGTCATAGAAGTTCTGATCCCACAGGGCTAAGTCTTCAACGGTTGTAAAGAT
>JBCCBI010000444.1:0-4608 GCA_039034155.1 Deinococcota bacterium
CCAGTCGCTCTACGTGGCGGCCTCCGAGGGCGTGGATCTGGAAGGCGGCGTGATCGCCTCGGCGACCCGCTGTTCCTGCGCAGCGGCCGAAATATCGAACCGTCAGAGTTCCTGTTGGCCGCCATGCCCCGGGTCGACGACGTGCTCGCCCGCCTGGAGGCGCTGCAAAAGCCCGCGACCTTTACCCCCGGGTTGGCCCCCATCGACATCACCATGGTGGCCAACGTGAATGAGCTGTTGCCGATGCTCGTCGGGCTGCGGGACCGGCTGTTCCAGCTGGCGAACGTCAGTCGCTTGCGGATGTTGGAGCTGGGGTCCCGCGACACCATCGCCGACCGGCTGGAGGACCGCGACGTGGACCTGGCCATCAGCGTGCGCATGCTGCGCATGCCGCTGACGCTGGCCTCTGCGCCGGTGTACCAGAACCGCGTGCAAGTCTTTTACGACCACACTCGCGTAGCGACGGGCATCGAGACCGACTCCAACATCGTGCAGCCCTCAAAGATGCGCGCGGAGGCCTCGCTCGCGCGCGGAAGCGCGACGACCCGCAACTGCGGACATACCAACTTCGGCCATCCACGACCGCTTAGATCATCCCGTTGTACACATCTCTTGGAATGATGCCAACGCGTTTTGTGACTGGGCAGGCGTGCGCCTTCTCACCGAAGTGGAGTGGGAATATGCGGCTCGAGGCGGCCTCGAGCAAAAGCGCTACCCGTGGGGCGATAGGTTAGTCCCCAACAAACAACACAAATGTAACATTTGGCAGGGTACGTTCCCATCTAAAAATACCTGCAAAGATGGTTACGTTGGCACCGCGCCCGTAACCAGCTACGAGGCTAACGGTTACGGCCTCTACAACATGTCGGGTAATGTCTGGGAGTGGTGCCAAGATTTGTGGGACACATCCGAAACACCTGTCCAAAATGTGTCATTCCATCGGCAGCATGTGGTCAAAGGTGGTTCGTATTTATGCCATGCGTCCTACTGCAACCGCTACCGAGTGGCCGCACGCACCAAAAACACGCCAGACAGCACAACCGGGCACATGGGCTTTCGAGTAGCAAAAGATGCTGACGCCTAACATCTTCAAGATAGTTCTGAAAACACAAGTTCGCAACATCTCACACGTTTCTATGTCCTGTCCTGTGGTTTACGGCATCAACAGGGTTAGCTGTCTATTGTTGCAATATGCGGATAGGTGTAGACATAACATCAGGGTGAGACATCTTGCGTTAAACCTGTAAGAGGCTTAAGCAGATGTGACAATCATCATATACGCTCAGTAAGTTGTAGTATGAAGATCACTTTCAACCTTACTTGCAATATGGTCACAACTTAGCATTGATGTGATGTTGCACGATTCACCATCAAACGATGTTGACAGAAAGGATACACAAACATGGCCGACCTTAAACAGCTTTTAGAGCATGGACAGTCCATCTGGTACGACAACATGCGCCGTGGGATGCTCGAGTCCGGCGAACTGCAAGCCTTTTTTGATAATGGTGTGCGTGGTGTGACATCTAACCCCACCATTTTTGACAAAGCTATTGGACAAGGTAACGATTACGACGAGGCAATTAGCCAACTTGCTGCTGACGGCAAAGATACCAACGATACCTACGAGGCGCTTGTACTGGCAGATATTCAACGTACTGCCGACATGCTAGCGCCTATTTATGAATCCAGTAAGGGTGAAGACGGCTACGTGAGCCTCGAGGTTAGCCCCAAGTTAGCTCGAGACACTGCAGGTACTATCAGCGAAGCCAAACGCTTTTTCGCAGCCCTTGACCGCCCCAACGTGATGATTAAAATCCCTGCGACCCCCGAAGGCATTCCTGCCATTACCGAGGTAATCGGCGCAGGCATCAACGTCAATGTGACCTTGATGTTTTCACTAGATCACTATGATGCTGTGGCAGAGGCTTATATCAAAGGGCTCGAGCAACTCGCAGCAAACGGCGGTGACGTGAGCAAAGTTGCCTCGGTAGCCTCCTTCTTTGTAAGTCGTGTAGACAGCGCCGTCAATAAACAACTCGACGATATCGGTACAGATGATGCTTTTGCTTTGCGCGGCAAAATTGCGATTGACAATGCCAAGCTAGCTTACGAACGCTTCAAAGAGACCTTCGCCGGTGAGCGCTGGCAAGCTCTAGCTGATAAAGGTGCTAAGGTTCAACGCCCACTCTGGGCTAGTACCGGAACTAAAGACGATGCCTACCCAGACACGCTTTACGTCGATAGCTTGATTGGCCCGCACACGGTCAACACCGTGCCACCACACACGCTGGATGCGTTTTTAGATCATGGTACGGTGGCAAGTACGCTCGAGACAGACGTGGGCGGTGCCAAAACCCGCATGGCAAAACTTGCTGACCTCGGCGTAAGTTTAGATGCCATCACCGAAAAACTCCAAGATGATGGCGTGGATTCTTTTGCCAAGTCGTTTGATTCGTTGATGGATAGTATTGAAAGTAAACGCGAGGCGTTAGTTAAATAGCTCTTTGAATGCAATTGAAGATCGTAAACTGACCTGCCTTCGGGCAGGTTTTGTGTTTTGGTTGAATAGCTTTTTGATTATCGATGCTAAAATAAACTATACAGAATCTTGCTTTAATGCTTTGGGTAATCAAGGCTTTTGCAGATAAGGACAATCATGGAGCTATCAGAAGACCGTGTAAGTTATATAAGAGCACTCTCTAACTATGAGGAATACCCAGGCGTATCCGAGAAATCAGGTGATGAGATCCGTGCAGAAGCACGTGCGTTTATTGAAAGCAATACTAATCCCTTGGAACTCCATACTTTCGCAAACACATATAATTGGGACGATGGTGACGAACCTATGATACAAATTGCCCATCATCCTTACTGCGAAGCTGGAACAGCACTGCTTATTTACTGGCGCGGTGGCGCTGCTTGGCAATCCCAGTATGCATCCAGAGATGAAGTTGAACGAGGCGATCATGAAATGTACGACCTAATCCATTACATTCAAGACAAGTATCTTGCTGGTGGCCACCCTAAAAAATTCGTCAACTATGACCCTGCTGACGAAAATGATGCTATACCACCCGATCCAGAACGGGGCGAAGGCAAGCAAGAAATACCATCCATCATGTATGAACCTGTGGTGGTTGACTAACTTCTTCTAAAACTAGGCACTATCTTGTGTTGGTTGGACATCATCTGGTTCAAAGCCGCGCCGCTTCCGCAACCATTGAGACAGCCCCAAACTTGTGATTAGAAGCAGTAATGACCCAACCAAATACGCTGGGCGAAGGCTAATGCTACGTGCCTCAAAATCACCTTCTATAGATGCACCCACCAGCACCACCATGAGCGCGCCGGGCGCACCGCCAATGAGCGAAGCAACCAAAAACGGACGCACATTGACCCGTAATAGCCCGCACATGTAATTGATGATGTCACCAGGGACAAACAGCAACCGCGCGGTGAGCACGGTTTCAAAACTATTGGCGAGGAGCCGCTTGACGAGTGAACGCTCCGAAAGTTGGTGGGCGCTAGTACTGGCTAGCATCCCTAGAGCGTAAATCACTAGCGAGGATGCCAAAATAGCCACCGTAGTGAACAGGTAGCCGCCCACTGCTCCGTACAAAAACCCACATAATAACGTCAGCAAAGTTACAGGTAGCTGCACAAATGGGCGCAGTAAATACACCATGAACAAAATGAGCGGCCCCAACCAACCTGTTTGCAATGCGCCGATGAGGTTGGCAAGTTGCACAACCGGGCTAACCTCTTGTTGCAGGGCGTAAATCCAAAACGCAGCAATTAACCCAGCCCAAAATAGAAGCGCAACCAGCTTGAGGCTGTTGGGAATTTTGGGTCCTAAAGTTGTGTCAAAAGCTGTACTGTTCGTGTCTGTAGAGGCAGGAGTTGCAGCATCCTGGGATGATCTTGTGGCAGGCATGATTAAATTCCAAATCTTTGTAATCGTTTATAAGAGGCTGTCTCAACCTCACGGGTAGAGCTTATTTTCTCAGTTACATTCTCAGCTGTAATGGTAGGTGTAGCTGTGATGGCATCAAATGAATATTGCTTGAGTCCAATCTAAGCTTAAGCGCAACACCTTAACGGCTCGAGCCTACACTAGCTCAGCATCAACCAAACCATTACACATGTCATAACACGTAATAACCTTAGCTTGTTATGGTGATGTTGATGTATTAGTACCTATCTAACACACAAATACACCCTCACACGCCACACCTTACAACCTCAGGAGGATTTTATGGACGCACCTAACCTCCCTATCTTTGAAAACGCTCTTTTATCTGAAGATATCCGTAGGCTCATCGCTGAACGGCGCTGGACAGCGCTATCTAGCAAACGTATCGAGTGGATTGAAGCTGAACTGATTGCCCCTGAACTGGTTGAAGTGCTTTTAACCCTTGGCAGCATGGACCGGGTGCTGCTGTTTCGGGCGCTTCCTAAAGACTTAGCTGCTGATGTTTTTTCGTTTCTGGAAGCAGATGACCGCGATGATTTGCTGGCCGCACTGACCGATCAGGAAGTTACACACCTACTGGAGGAGCTCGAGCCAGATGAGCGCACGGAGTTGCTCGAGGAACTTCCTGGGCA
>JBCCBI010000445.1:0-4604 GCA_039034155.1 Deinococcota bacterium
AAGTTAAGCTGCTCTCTCGAGGTAGCCAAGATTTTTAAGGCTGTTGTCTTGGCCAGTAACTCTGAAATAAGCCCTACCCCTGATATCAAATGCTCGAGGTTGTCCAACACCAAAAGAAGTTCTTTATCAGCCAAGTAGCTAAAAAGTTGTGCTTTAGGGTTTTCTTGCCCTGATAGATTCAGGTTCAGCGCATTAGCCAGCTCATAAGGCATTTTCTCAGGGTCGTTAACTGCTTCAAAAGGAATGAAGTAAACACCATCTTTAAAGTGCGCTAGCTTCTCATAAGCCACTGCTAGCGACAACCGTGTTTTCCCTATGCCGCCGGGCGCAACAAGCGTCAGCAAACGGCAGTTTAAGTCTGCCAATTGTTCAGCTATGCGCTGGCGTTCCAACTCACGCCCTACAAAGGGAGTGAGCTGGCTTGGCAGGTTGTGATGTGGATTTGCTTTTCTAGCAGACGTATCAACTGCGGTAGACGCTTCCTCGCTCGCCGTTACTTCTTCAGCGGGCACTTGCTGAATACGCGCAACAAGGTCCACCGTCGCCTGCTCTGGGTCTGCACCAAATTCATGTATCAGTTGTGTTTTGAACGCTTCAAAAGCATCTAAAGCTAAGCTTGCTTGCCCACTTGCCTGATAATTCTGTAGTTGCCGCCGCAAGATGATTTCATCAAACGGGTCAGCTTGTCTAAGTGGCTCGAGACTCTGAGCAGCTTCCCCATGTAACCCTTGCGCTTCCAATTCCTCCACATGACCCAGTACAGCTTGCTGGTGCAGTCGCTGTAGTTTCTGACGTTTGGACTCGAGCCACTCACTGAACTCAACAGCATCATCCAAGTAAAAGCTTGCTAAAAAATCACCCTGATACGTTTGCAAAGCTTGTGCGTAGTTGTCTTCTGTCACAAGGTCTTGAAAACTAGCGACATCGGTTGCAACTTGCCAACGAATGCGACTAGGTTCAACCTCGAGCTCGGTCATAAAGTCAAATTTCCGAACGCGTCCCAGCAAATTCCGCAGATTTTTTCTAGCTTTATCTTCAGGCACGTCCGCCCACATAAGATAGGCCAGTTCTTCACGCGTTTGCCACGTACCTTCACATGCCAAGTAGTAAATCAGTGCCGCAACGAGACCTTTGGGCAAGCTTTGCCACGCACCGTCATGCTGAATAGCCGGGCTTCCCAAAAGTTGTACAAACGTGGGCATAGTCCATTTTAAGGGATGAGCTCGGCTTTTTACAGACTAGAAGGCTGTTCTCAACCTCTAGTTTTGGATACTACTGATGCATCCTTAGCAACTGAAATGATGCCCTCTACATCTACCGAGGCTACTTACGCATCATCGTGAACGTTTGAGATGACTTTATGCAGATGACCTTGCAGACATCAACTGTCTTTTAGGCAGCCTCAACAAGCCTCATCTACTCTTTATAACCGTACGTCTACTCTTTATAACCGTACTTCCACAACATTAAAACGCTTTTTAAGACTTCTTTCCAACGTCCTAAACGCAAAAAGTCGCCAGCGCCTTAGACCTTAAGGCGGGTGTAAGGCGGAGGCTTTTTTAAGCTCTAGACACAAGCGAGGGAAACCTTGCTAAGCCCCAAGGAAGGAGGTAATGAACTTGTTTTACGACTACCCAAGTGTCATCACCATTAGTAACGAAACAAGGAAGCTTCTACACCCAGTTAACAAGGAGGATATTTTCAACCCCGCCCCCCAGACAAGTCTCAACGCCTTAATACGCCTGATGCCTCAACTCAAGATAAGCACTTTACTCACCCGCAAACACTAAGCCCTCATTCGCTTAACTAACAACCCTACGTTTAAGCAAACCCACTTTAAGGAGTAACCCATGGAAGCTGTAGCACCTCTACGTAATGGTGTCAACGTTGACACCCTCATTGGCACAATCGATGCCGTCAAAGCCGATGCAGACATTGCCAAATTTGAATTCCGCGCTAAAACCGAATGGATTGACGGCGGGCACTGCAAAACCGAAATTAAGAACTTTTTTGGTGCCAAGACAAAAGACACCTCACGCACACAAACGTTTGTTCTAGAAGGTGATGAACCTGCTGTCTTACTCGGCAGTAACCAAGGTGTGAATGCTGTAGAAGCCGTCTTACATGCCCTTGCCTCTTGCTTAAGTGTTGGCTTCATTTACAACGCTGCGGCTCTAGGTATCACTGTTGAATCGCTCGTCTTTTATACCGAAGGCAAACTTGATCTGCACGCGTTCTTAGGTTTATCAGATACAAAGCGCGCTGGCTATGAAAGCATTCAGGTGACTTACGACGTTAAAGCAGATGCCCCTCGAGCCAAATTAGAAGAACTCTGCAGCTACGTTCAACAAACCTCACCTGTTCTAGATATTTTACGCAACCCAGTTCCTGTCACCATTTCGATGGCATCGTAAACAAGACCTTACAGAAGCTCACTCAAGTTGTCCAACCTGTTTCAATCTAGCTATACCTCAACCGATTTAGCAACCCTCAAGTTCATTCAGTCAACCCACGCTGGCTTGACACCCCACATTTAAAGGAGAAACTCATGAAAAACATCCTAACTGCCGTATTCGTAACCATTATCGCCCTTGCTAGCAACAGCTTTGCTCAAAGCCCAAACCACAGCGAGACAACCGTTTTCAACTACGCTGATGCCGCCGAAATTGAAGGCACGTATTCACAACTTATTCGCAGTGAGAACACCATTGCCGTGGAACTTAAAACCAGTGGCCTTATGCCCAGAGAGCCCTACACCATCTGGTGGGTCATCTTCAACGAACCAACCGCCTGCTCAGAAGCTTGCGATGGTGACGACATCTTTGCAGCAGACGGCTCAATGAGTCTAAATGAAATGGCTGAAATCTCCATCCTCTTTGCCGATGGTGCCATGAGTGACGCTGACGGCAATGGCAACTTTAGCGCTGTCCTTACCGAAGACCGTCCGTTTGGTCAAGTTTTAGCAGGTCCCGGACTTACTGATACCCAAAACGCTGAAGTTCACTTAGTTGTTCGTCACCACGGCGACTTAATTCCCGAACTCGCTTACGAGCAACTAAGCCTAGGTAGTGCTTGCTCTGACTGCTACAAGCAAGATGTGCAGTTTGCCGTCCACCAAGCACCCGCTGCTCTAGCAGATAACTAGGACTTAACAACACCCAGAGGAGGGGGTAGAACATCACCTCCTCCCCATTCTTCAGCACCTCTAAGTTGAAACGGGGCACTTACCAAACTCAGCAGCGCCCATCCTTAACCGCTAACCGCATGTCACGAAAACTGCGGTTTCCAGATAGGAAGTACTCAACCCCTTATGAGGGAGAAAGGAACCTACTATGACAACGTTTAATGAATCAAACCCAACCTCTGCCCTCTTAAGGGGCACCACGACACCTCGAGCACTTCAGCAAGCAACACGCGACACAACCGCAGCCTCTACCAATATGACCATGTTCAGCTTAACCAGTTTCAGCGTTGATACCTACGACCAAACTCAATATTTAAACTGCGAGGCAGCTCAAATAGAAAGTCAAAAACTCGTTACACGCCTGTTGCATGAGCAAACCACCCTACAAACCTGGTTAAACGCACGTGAACTCCACTTTGAGGACACCAATGTCATGTGTTTTGACGAACAAGGTGAATTTGACCACGCCGTCTGCACCCTGCGCCTTAACAGCCTCAGCGCAAGCAGCTTTTTTAGCCAAACTTATTTTTACAACGTCGACAAACTCATTACCGTGACAACTCAAAAAGGTCACGTGATGCCTCGGGGAGAGTCTTAAATGTCCAACCAACTTAACTCACTTCTTTCAAAGAAAGTATCCTCTGCCGTGAAATCTTCAGTGAACCCCAAGTCATCAAACACCTTGAACATCTCCAGCAAAGTTAGCAACATTGGTCAAAAGCTCAGTACCAGCCTCGGTCTACTACTTTTCAACATTCAGGAATTTCCTGTCCAAGACAGGCACGCTCATAACAACCATGCCCATAACAATACTGCCAACACCGAAAGGACCCAATCATGACGACAATCCTCAAACCAGTGCAAACCCTCAACGTAGACGAGTTAAGAAGCAAAGTCAAAGACATCTACCGCCAAGTTGCTGAAACACCCGAGCAAGAGTATCACTTTGAAATGGGTCGTCCCCTCGCTGAGCGCTTAGGGTACGAAGTAGCTGACCTCAACAAAATTCCGCAGGAAGCGATCGCCTCATTTGCGGGTGTTGGTTATCACTTCGACCTTGCCAATCTCAAAGAAGGCGAGCACGTTGTTGATCTGGGTAGTGGGTCGGGCATGGACAGTTTTATTGCGGCGCTTAAAGTTGGCTTTGAAGGTGCTGTCACCGGCATCGACATGACGGACGCCCAACTTAACAAAGCCACACGTTTACGCAGCCGTGAGGACATCCCTCAAATTGCTTTCAAAAAAGGTTTTATTGAAGATTTACCCATGAAGGATGCGAGTGCCGATGTCGTGATTAGTAACGGCGTCATCAACCTCTCGGCTTATAAACGCAGCGTGTTTGAGGAAGCTGCTCGAGTCCTCAAGCCAGCCGGCCGACTCGCCATTTCGGACATTGTGACGGAAATCCAGCTCAGTGAAT
>JBCCBI010000446.1:0-4593 GCA_039034155.1 Deinococcota bacterium
AGTATATAGACACGACACGTGTCGTGTCAAATTTTGATGTTGTAATCTATCATCTCTATTCTGCTGACACAAAAAAACGGGCAGCCCGAAGACTGCCCACAAAGTTATGCGTATGTTGGGTGTGTTCTGCTCAAAAATCCCCCACTACAATAAACCACATTGGCAAGTTCGGCTGGAAGATTCGTGGATTAAAGTCAAAACTAAGGCTTTGGGTATCTGCCGTTGACAAGAACACATCACGGTTGTCGAGTTGCCCTCGTGTACCGCCATCAATGTAGAGCCTTAAGTTACTCGCTCGCTGAATACCTAAATTACTAGCTGCAAGCGTAAGGCTATCCACCGTAACCGAGACAGACCCCTCTGGCACAATTAGTTGGAAGCTCAGCAGGACAACGTCATCTTGTCCTGTAGCTGTGTTGACGTCACCAAGGTCAATACCCGGCAAAATGTTCAAAGCATTGGCAGGTGTCTCACTGACAGTGGCTTGAACTGTAAACACAAAAGGATTTTCAAATTCATCTGGGTCGTTACTTGCAAGGCTGAATGTACCTTCAAGTGCCCCTGCTGTATTGGTATCTACCGTAAGTGTGAGTAAGGCACTTGCAAAGCTGGCAAGGGTTTCTGGTAGAGGTTCACCTGCATTACTTAGGAAGCTAGGCAAGCTAAGTTCACCAAGTTCCAAGACTTGTGCACCGGGGTTGCGAACTAAGAAGTCAACGGTTGCCACTTCACCGCGTTTGAACGAACCCACATTGATGGTTGTCCCTGAGCTGATAGTATCAGCAGCAGTGCTGTCACCGTTTCTGATTTGTATGTCGGGGTTGGGGTTGATAACAGCACCTCCACCTGCTGCTGGAGGTGAAGAACCAAACTCATATGTGCCCATATCTACAGTGTCATTGTGAATACGAAGATTGCCTGAAAGGTCTAAGTCAATGCCTGTTGCCAATGTGTTGTCACCTGCGTCAATAGCGGGTGAGGCTGCTTTGAGGGTGTAGTCGCCTGCGGTGGTGGGGTTGCCTGCTGTTGCAGGTTGGTGGCTAGTGAAAATATCAGCAATAGTCTTACCGACGAAGACATCACCCTCGGATTCACCTGCACCAAAGCCGTAGGCGCTGTTGGTAGCGGTGGGTGTAACGTTAACTTCGGGATTCGCATTAGCAGTATTACCCAGCACGAGGCTGTTGTTAAGGGTGATTGCGCCATTGCGGAAAATCCCGCCGCCGTTGTTTGCCGAATTCCCCGAGATAGTACTGTTGGTGACCGTGAGGTTGACTGCGCTACCAGCGGAAATCCCGCCGCCGACTTGAGTTGCCGAATTCCCTGAGATAGTACTGTTGGTGACCGTGACTATACCACCACCGATAAACCCGCCGCCGCTGTTACCATTTGCAAAATTCCCCGAGATGGTGCTGTTGGTGACCGTGAGGTTGACACTGCTGCGTAACCCGCCACCGTTGAATGCCTCATTCCCTGAGATAGTGCTGTTGGTGACTATGATTGAGCCAAAGCTGATAATCCCACCGCCACTGCCGAATGCACCAGCAGGAATCTTACCCCCCGTCACCACCAAGTTGTTGATAGTGAGTGTGCCATTGCCTGTGTGAGCAAAGATACCAAAGTCACCTGCACCAGCATCACGCTCAACCGTGACCTTATTATCCAAACCCAAAGCACTAGCATCAATCGTCAGGTTGTCAACGGCAATGTTTGGCAGCGCACTCCCCAGCGTAATCGTCTGCCCCGCCAAGCTGGCATCGAAGGTAATCGTGTCCCCATTGCTTGCATTGGCAATAGCCTCCCGCAAACTACCCACACCTGTGTCATTAGTATTGTTAACCTGTTGTGCACCTGCCCAAGATAACGTCATGACAACAAGTAACACCAACACGTAGGGCATGTGCCATTTGCGTGTCATTCCTGCACCGCCACGCTACTTTGCAGCTCACTTGAGATCGTCACAGTGATGTCAACCTCGGCAGTAGCATTCACACTAGCAATACCCAGCGTGAAACTAGTAGGTAAGTCATCTGTTGGTACGTCTGTTGTAGGTGCTTGCGTAATAGGCGGATTAGGACGCTCACTGGTAAGAATGGTTGTATCGGTGCTTAGTTGAGGTGGATCATCCGGATCATTAGGAATAATCTCTAAATTGTCCGGTAACGGACTAAACGAACTCGTAACTCTATTGACAAAGCCCTCATTACTTTCGTCTTCCCCTTGCGTCACTCTTGTGGTTGGTTCATCAACAAACGCAAAACTAAGGTTAAAGCTATCCGGATAACCTGCTGGATTAGCTGAGTCATACGGATATCGCAACGCTAACGTAACAATGCCTTGCTCCCCCATAGCAATTGCCCGATCCCCTTGCCCACTGATGTTACTAACCACAAACCCACGTGATAACACCTCAAAACTGGTATCTGGATACGCATCATCTAACAAAGCTTTTACACGTACTCTGTCTGCTTCTGTAAACGCTTGCATGTCTGCATCATCATCATCTTGACCATGTACAGCAATGATAGACAGCGCCATATCTAAGTCATCAATAACCTCACCCAACCCATCACGTAAGTTGCTGACATTCGTACCTGCAAAGGTGTTTGGTGTATCAATGGAATACAGCGTTAAGTTGCTTAAGTCACGCTCACTGGTGTTCTCAATCGTAAAAACCACTTCACGTACCCTCAAGCCATCACCTTCAACTAGGGTACTTTCGACGACTGAGAAGGTTAGACCGGGAACAAGGGCTTGCGTGGACACCATGTCACTGTCTAGCTCAACGATGCCTAGTAAGTTGCTATCCGTACTAACCCCAACATCTGGACGGGGGCTATTGCTACAGGCTGCTAGAAATAGCACCAAGCCCAAAAAAGGTAAACGTTGTTGCATGGATGACTCCTAAAAACTACAAATAAACTACAAATTATGACAGAGCAACATCATGTGTTGATATTTTGCTGATAGGGCATTGCAAGTACGGGGTAAGTTCCCTCTAAAATGCCGACATCAAGGGTAGCAAAGCAACTCTTACAAAACTCTTACTCGAGCTGTTCTGTCATGTCTGGGATGGGGTTTTTTGCTTAGCTTTAGTCTTTCTTTGGGCTCATTTGTCTTAGTCATGACTTCTTCGTAGTTTTGAAAAGAATTTTCTCTCGAGCATAGAAAGATGCTTGTGCTTGACTGAAGTTTCGTGGGATTTGTTATTTGCTAACGGCTAGGTTTGGGTAGCTCGAGCTACTCATGTTGCTTTTGAGATAGCTGTGCGAACAGGTCAATGTGCAATTTGCAAAATGGCCGTTTAGAATGAAGGTAGCCGTGAACACCGACCGCTTTGAAAAGCGTAAACTAGCAACCAAAGAAGCCGTTCAGCAAGCTTTTGTCGACTTGCTCAATGAAAAACCTTATGACGACATCACAGTACGTGAAATTGCGCAGCGAGCTAACATAGGCTTCAAGACCTTTTACCGGCACTACCAAGACAAAATAGAGCTTACCCAAGCGATTATGCAGAGCTTTGTTGAGCAGGTTTATGCAGATTTCCAACCCATGATGACGCTCGAGGCTAGCCTCAATAACCTCAGGCGTGTTTTAGAAGTCATTCAAGCCAATGCAAGCACGGTTCGAGCCATAGGCCGCACACCACTACGGGATACGCTGGTTCAACCCGTGACACAATCTGCTTTTGTAGAAGGCCTCAACATACATGCTGCGGTGTTGGGAGATGCTGACTCTAACGCGCAAAGTCAACGCGAGCTAATCGGTCATCATTTTGCCCACTCTCAGCTGATTTTCTTTTTTTGGTGGGTAGAAAACGACATGAAGATGCCTATTGATGACATGTTAGAGATGATTGCGGAGTTGATTATTAAACCCATATGGAGCTTAAACTCAAACTAGGCGAGCGCCTAAAGTGACGTTGTAGGTTTAGCTTGTCCTAGGTTGAGCGAGTGCATCACGCAAGCTTGCATAGTCTTTGATACCAAGTGGTGCGTAAATTTGTTCTTCCCAGATTTTATCTAGGGCGCGCTCGAGCTCCTTTGAAAGCTGATATTTTGCTGAAGCACCCGGTGTAATTTTGTGCCCCTCACCTTCAAGTGGCAAGATACCCAACTTGTAAGCGTGTTGCCGCAAGGGTAATTCTCCAAACTTCTCTTTGTGAGCAAGCATAAACTCACGCGAAGATTGGTTTAGGACGATCTCGAAGAGGTCATCATCCAAGTCAATTCCCATAAAGTGAGCGATACGCTTAATCGTGCCAGCTAAATCAGCTTTCATATCCTCGTAGCAAAATAGCAAAACATCCTCATTCGTGCGTTGTTCCCACCACGAACGTAAGTGCTGCCAATAGCCCTTTTCGGCCAAGCTATCGCGTGGCCAGCGCCACTGGAAAAGCTCTTCTAGGCTGATGCTGTCTGGCTCAAAAAAGTAGTTTTCAAAAAAGCGATAAAACGAAATAAATGCGTCTTTAGGGTTTCTAAACGCACAAATATAGCGACCTCCTTTGGGGATGTCTCATTGATGTACTCGGGTGAAGGGAATGCATTGCGTTCGGCTTCTAAGGTGCTAACAGCACTTGCATCAAACCAT
>JBCCBI010000447.1:0-4581 GCA_039034155.1 Deinococcota bacterium
ACCTTCCTATCCCATGAGGTTGTGTGCGTAAGTCCTAAAGATATGGACACACTATCACCTTACAAATGACGAATTCTGTCTCGATAACGCGCAACTAATGCCTCATTGTTCTCCGCCGCGCCGGGCATGTTGCTGCTAATGTATATAGGTGGGTCATGCCCCTCTGCCAATAAAACATTTGCCGCTTCGCTTATGAGCACATTCCAAATAAACGCCGTGCAGATGGTACTGACTGAACCCATCCGATAATGTGGGTCAGTTAGCTCGAGCGCCGCATCTCCCGGAGGTACATGGGTGTCTATGACAACATCTGCCAAATCCAATAAACTCTGCCCGCCCCTGGCTTGTACCGTTTGCGTGGCATAGGCACGTGACGTAACCGCAACGGTTTTGAGTCCACGCGCGCGCACTTCACGTACTATCTCGAGCGGTAGGGCGTTCACGCCACTATTGGAAAAAATAATAAAGGTATCCTCTGCTGAAAGCTTGTAGCGGTCTAAAATACCTGCAGCTAGGCCTTCTGTGCGCTCCAAGCGCCCGCCTGCTACTGCGCCAATCTCAAAGGTGGTGTGCGGTTCTAAAATGGCATTCACGCAAGCTAGCCCGCCTGCCCGGTAAAGCCCCTCACAGGCAAGCATGGACGAGTGGCCGGTGCCAAAACTGTGGATGATACCGCCTGCACGAATCGTTGCAGTAAACAAATCTACTGCGGTAGATAAAGTGGCTTGTTCTTGTTGGGTAATGTCACTCAAAAGTTGCGTTGTCGTTGTCAAAAAGCTGTCTGCAATCATAAAAATCCCTGTCTACATAGTGTATGTGATGTGGCGCACTATATCACGCGAAAACACCATGTGAGACGGGAATAGGTTTACAGGTTGAGTAGCTAGGTGTTACGGGGATAGGACATCAACTACTAGTATCTAGTTACATGATGGCCTCATTTGTAAGCCTTATTGAGGCGTTCGAAGTTGAGGCATTCAAAGAGATGTCTTGAAGGTGGTTGCATCCTCAAATATCGAGCATTAGAGCGATACTACGCTATCGTAATATGCACAGCAACTGCTAAAATCTCTCCTTCTCCCTTTCACTCCTTCTCTTCGACATAAAACTACATATCATTGATGTGTAGCAATATCTCGTAAAGCTGCTCAAACCTCAATCAGACCACCACGCAGCCCCGGCAGGCTCAAATAACAACGCTTCTTTAAGGGTAGCAATGGCTTTTTGGAGACCTTCATCTGGGGAGGCTAGGGCGTCTTCGTGCTCAATTGAAATGGCACCGTCGTAACCTACCGTGCGTAAGGCAGAGATAATTTGTTTCCACGTTAGCACCCCATGCCCATATCCCACTGACCGAAAAACCCACGAGCGCTTGGCTACTTGGTCGTAAGGTGCCGTGTCTAGCACGCCTTTAATTGGTAAGTTCACTGGGTCTAGGTGGGTGTCTTTGGCATGAAAGTGGTAGATAGTACCTTCTAAGTAGCGAATCGCTTGCACGATGTCGATATTTTGCCAAAACAAGTGGCTGGGGTCAAAGTTTACACCCATGTTGCTGCGTGTTTCACCGCGCAAGTAGTGCACGTGTTCCGGGTTGTACACCACAAACCCGGGATGCATTTCGATGGCGATATTCACATCGTGCGCTTCAGCAAATTCAGCTTCGCGCTGCCAATACGGGAGCACCCGTTCTTGCCACTGCCACTCGAGCGACTTGGCGTGATCGGTTGGCCAGGCGCAGACGTGCCAGTTAGGAACTTTGTCCTCGGCACTGCCGCCGGGACAGCCCGAAAACGTCACAACCGTATCCACCCCAAGTTCTTTAGCAAGTTTAACCGTGTTCGTCCAGGCATCGTGATGTGCTTTGCTTATTTCCGGGTCTGGGTGAAGTGCGTTGCCGTGACAGGACAGTGCTGAGATGGTCAAGTTACGTGACGCAAACGCATCTGCAAAGGCTTGTCTGGCACTTGCATCTGCTAGCATCGCTTCCGGGTTGCAGTGGCTGCTGCCTACAAACCCACCCGTTGCCACCTCCACGGTTTGCAAGCCCAAACTTACAAACTTATCCAGCATGTCGTCCAAACTGAGGCTGCTAAACAGCGGGTTAAAGACGCCTAGTTTCATAGTATTGCTCCAATCTTGTTGCTGACGAAGGTTAAACGATGTTGTGTATTTCCATCAGATTGTGCTGAGGTGAGGATGTTGATGCAGTGTCAAATTAGGCATCAATCTAGCTAGAGAATCGTTTCGAGGGTTGAGGTTTTTGTGTAACATTCTGAGGCTCCCACGTTGATGCTTGATGAATTTTACATCCACATCACAAGCTACTTGAGAGCATTGATGCCCTTTTAGGTGATGATGTTCAAGCAGATTGATCTCGAGGCTGATAGCCTCAACCCAATCACGTCTATGTCAGTGTTTCCACATCAACTAAAACTCGAGCCTGCTGCTGCGCGCTTTCAATGGCCGCAAACACCATCGCTAGGCTATGAATATTATCTTCAGCATGGGTTTCTGGGGTGTTACCTGCTGCGAGAGCATCTACAAAAGCATCAATTGCAAACCCATGCCAGCGCGTCATGTCACTTTCTTCTAAGGCAGGCACATCTGGCTTGCTAAACTCTGAAAAAAATCCACCTGTGCCGCTCACCACATCAATACTCAAACCCGTCACCCCATCCCACGTGAGTGAGCCCTTCGTACCGACAATGCGCCAACTGCTATCCCAACTCGTGTGTTGCCCTTCAGATGACCAACTGCCTCGGTAGTTAAAGACAACACTATCCGTCATTTCAAAAATAGCTTGGGCAGATGCGTCCCGCTCGTACCAGGAACCGGCTGGGTTCCATTCATGGCAGTAGACAGCCTCAGCTCGAGTACTAATGAGGTAACGTGCAGCGTCAAAGGTATGAATGGCCATGTCTTTAATGAGCACATGCGCCATGCTGTCGCGAAAGCCACCAAAGTGAGCGCCAATATAAAAATCTGCGTTGATGGTGGTGATGTCACCAATAAGCCCGCCAGCTAGCAGCTTACGCACCGCACGAATGCTGGGATTGTAACGTCGGTTTTGCATAACGGCGAGGGTTTTGCCCGTTTCTTTAGCCAGCGCAATCATCTGATGGGCTTCAGCCATGGTGTCTGCTAGCGGTTTTTCAGATAGCACGTGCGCGCCCGCTTGCAGTGCAGCCGTTGTCACCTCAAAGTGAGCAGCCGGGATGGTGCAGTTAAAGACGATGTCTGGCTTAGTTGTGCCTAGGGCGGTTTGTAAATCACTACCGATATGAACTTTGCTTGTGTCTATATCAAATTCAGCGGCTCTTGCTTCAGCGGTAGATGTGCTCAAGTCAACTAAACCAACCAGCTCGAGCTGCTTAGACGCTAGCGTAGGCCGGAGCCAATTACTACTGATGCCGCCGCAACCAACCAGCAACACGCGAAACGGTGAGGTCATAAAGATTCCTTACAAAACATAGGATGATAGTTTGAACGTTTTGGGTAGGGTGTCAAGATTACTCGGACAAGTTTATTTGCTCAAACTAGGCGTCGCCCAATCAATTGCAAGCTCTCCAGTGGTATCAATAATGTTTTCCCACCATTGTTTGTTATCAATGTACCAAGCAACCGTTGCTTCCATGCCAGCATCAAACTCAACTTCTGGTCTAAATCCCAATTCTCTTTCTGCTTTCTCTGGATTGATCAAGTATCTACGGTCATGATTAGGCCTATCTGCTACAAATTGAACGCATGCTTCAAATTCTTTACCTAAGACTTTACAGATTTTTTGCAAAATTTCTATATTAGTTAGCTCATGCCTCGCTGAAAAATCATAGATTGGCAGGAGCCCCGGATTTGTTGCAGCATTTTCATCTATTGAACTTGCCACGCGATGTACCACTAGGTCTATCCCCCTACAATGATCTTCAACATGTAACCAGTCTCGCTTTTGTAGACCGTCACCATAAAGCAAAGCTTTTTTGCCCCGCAATATGTTCGTAATTGCTAGAGGAATAAGCTTTTCGGGAAATTGAAAGGGGCCGTAGTTGTTTGCACAATGTGTGATGGCAATATCCATGTCAAGGTAAGTCTGCATGTACGACCTAACAATAATGTCTCCAGCCGCCTTAGAAGCAGAGTATGGCGTTTTTGCATTTAAAGGACTTGACTCATCGAAGTAAGGTACATGTTCCCCTTGCTCGCCGTATACCTCAATTGTAGAAACATGCACATGACGCTTAACACCATGAAGGCGAGATACCTCGAGCATTGTTTGTGCGCCAACAACATTCGAGTGAACAAACGAGGTTGGATTGTTAATTGCCCTGTCGTTATGGCTCTCTGCAGCAAAGTTAACCACATAGTTGATGTCGTATTTTTGGTAAAGCTCAGCTAGGGCTTGCTGGTCTGCAATATCCACTTGGTGAAACATGAGACGACCCGACGCCTCGAGGTCTCGAATATTATCGCGGCATGAATACGGCGTGAGCTTGTCTAAACCAATGAGTTGGTAGTCTGGATGCTGTTTCGCCACGAAGTGCGCGTAATTACTTCCAATAAACCCAGCTACGCCTGTAATAAGTATCG
>JBCCBI010000448.1:0-4574 GCA_039034155.1 Deinococcota bacterium
CGTCATTGATATGTCATACGTTGCTAGGAGATACAGTTTTCCTAAACTAAAAATAGTAGCTTCAGATTACTTTTTTGCTTATAGAAGCCATCATGTACACAATCTTGAGACAGGTCTTTGTAGTTATTCATGAGGGTGGTAAAATATGCGTGTGGCACGTAAATATGCAAGTAATCATGCACGCCATACATAGTGACAGGTTGATGCTTACTTGTCAAGTTTGTTAAGGCGTTGTGAGATTATCTGTTAGAACATACCCTCTACATGTTGATGGGCATTGGCACAGTTGCAAAGAAGTTGCAAAGATCATTGAGCGTCAAATGCAACAAAAAGCGTTTACAAGCTTGTAAACGTGTACTGCTGACGGCATACATTGCGTGCTTACCTTTTGTTTGAGATTCATAAAAGGTGTTAAGAGATTTGACAAGATTTTCAGGTAGGCTTATAGTATGAAAGAATTTTTCAAAGACGGGATTCTATGAATTCACCTAACCAAAATGGTGGCGAACGTGGTTCATTGGCAGTCATTTCGGACGCTTTGCCCAAATTACAGGGCGCAAGTGAAAAAGTGGCTAAATTTATTATCGCCTTCCCTAAAGAGACCATCAATCTAACGGTGACTGAGCTAGGTAGTCGTGTAGGGGTTAGTGAAGCAAGTATTGTTCGTTTTGCGCAATTCCTAGGCTATTCTGGTTTCCACGCACTCAAGATTCGCTTAGCTGAGGACATCGTTTCGCCTTTAGCTATCCAACATGAAGATTTTGCACTAGATGACACACCTGTAAAAGCAGTGCAAAAAACCTTGACTGTAGGCCTGCGTTCATTAGAGGAGACGCTGCATATTTTAGATATGGAAATGCTAGAAGCAGCTATCAAGGCACTTTGTAACGCGCGTCAAATCGTCTTATTTGCCTCAGGTAATTCAATTCCTATAGCTATAGATCTCAACTTCCGACTCACAAAAATCGGTCTTCAAAGTAAGTTCTCGAGTGACTCAACCTTACAGGAAATGCATGCAGCACTAACCTCAGCTGAAGATACCGCAGTAGGTATTTCGCACACAGGAAGTTCAAAAGATACCGTTCACGCGTTAGGAATTGCCCAAACACGTGGAGCACAAACGATTTGTATTACCAACCACTCAGACTCACCCTTAACGCGTCATGGTGATTATTGCCTTTTTACAGCAACACGCGTTAGCCACATTCACCAAGAGCGGCTTGACTCTAACTTAGCCATGCTGGCTTTAACAGAAGCTTTGTTTATGGGGGTTAGTGTAAGCCGCGCTGAGGCTACCAATCAGGCCGTATCTCAAACGCTCAGAGCCACTGAGCACCGCAAGTATTGAGGTGTAAGAAAGTGAGGTTTTATGGAGAGATAGCAGAACTATGATGAAGGCTAGGAAGTTTGTCCTGAATTTGCTTAACACCCGAATTTGTTACATAAAGGAGAAGATAGCTATGAGAAAAGGAATCGTTCGTCTACTGTCAATGATGGTTTTGCTAGTGCTAGGCACTGCATTTGCGCAAGTGACATTAGAGTTTGCGCAGTGGTGGGCACCAGAACTACCCGAAGGCTCGTTTAGAGAGCTTATGGACGAGTTTGAAGCACAAAATCCTGGTATCACAGTTGAGTTGATTAGTGGTCCTTATTCAGCTACGCGTGACCAGATTGTGGCAGGTGCTGCAACTGGAACCATGGCAGATGTTGTGGGGTTAGATGGCGCGTGGATCAGCGACTTTGTGAAGCAAGGTTCGCTGGCTAGCCTAACTGAGCAAATGGGTGAAGCTGACTATGATGATAGCGAACTAGCAGCACAAATTAGCCTAGGCGGTTCAACCTATATGATCCCCGTGGTGAACTTTGTGTATCCTGTATTTGTCAACTTGGATCTAATGGAGCAAGCAGGTGTGGCAAGCCCTCCTACAACACGTAGTGAATTTGCTGATGCTGCAGGCAAACTCACTGATGCTGATAGTAACGTCTACGGTTGGGTACTTCCTTTATCTATGGAGCAGCCCAATGGCATTCAGAACGATGTTATGTCTTGGGTGTGGGCCAGTGGTGGCAGCATGCTAGCAGATGGCCAACCCAACTTGGTTGATAACGAAGCGATCAACAGTACCATGGCATACATTAAAGGCCTTTACGATGCTGGTGTCATTGCACCGGGTGCGTTTTCCATGCGTGAGCAAGATAAAGTTGAAGAGTTTGTAAACGGTCGTGTTGGCATGATGATCTCTTCGCTAGCACACATCAACCTGATACGCGAAAGAAACCCAGATTTAAACTTTGCCATTACGGCGCTATCTGCTGAAGATGGTTTTATGGGCGAGCGCGGTTTGCCCTATGCGTCTTGGGGTATTGGTATTGCTGAAAACAGCGAACATAAAGCAGAAGCTTGGAAACTTGTTGAATTTTTGATGAGTGCAGAATCCAATTCCAAACTGTCGTCAATTGCTAATGCGTTCCCCGGTAATGTTAATGCTACGCCTGATTTTGTTGAATCAGACGAGTTATTTGCGGCAGCTTTTGACGTTTTCCAAAGTGGCTATTTAGCTAATGAGTTTGTAGGGCTTCCTGTAGCTGAAACCCTTATGCGAGAATTTAATGAGCAGTTCCAACTCTATTTAGATGGTGATATAACACTTGATGAGTCTCTCATGAACGCTCAGGAAGCTTGGGTTGAAAACTTCGAAATTCTCATTCGCAATGATTGGCAGGCACTAAGGTGCCTGCCAACTCTAAGAAAGGGTGACGCTAGCACTCATGGCAAGTATTCAGTATTCAAAAGAGCTTAAAAAGCCCACTGGAAACAAGTTAAAAAAACAGCTTATTCCTTTTGCTTATTTGTCTCCAACGTTGCTTTTACTCATTGTCTTGTCGCTTGTCCCCATTGCAACAGTTTTCTACTATTCGTTGATGGATAACGTCATCATTACCAGCGATGCGCCATCATTTGTGGGTCTAAAAAATTATGTAGATATTCTCTCGAGCAGCGATTTTCGCCAAGCTCTTGGTAACACCTTATTTTTATCAGTTGTAAGCGTGATAGCGCACTTTATTCTTGGTCTGTCATTTGCACTACTACTCAATACAGACCTTATTAACCCGAGGACAAAAGCCTTGTTTAGGGTTATTTATATTCTTCCTTGGGTATTTACGGCATCTATTATTGCTATTTTATGGCGGCTTCTTTTAAACCCAAATGGTGTGGTGAACTACCTACTTATTGCTGTAGGACTAGCTGACGGGCCTACTGAATGGTTGAGCTCGAGAGAGTTAGCTTTACCAACTGTAACCTTTATCAATATCTGGGCGGGCTATCCCTTTTATATGGTGAGTTTTTTGGCAGGATTGCAAGGTATACCGCGTAGTCTTTACGAGGCTGGCAGGATTGACGGGGCAAGTGGTATTCAGCTCTTCCGGCATATAACTCTTCCACAGCTTAGGCCCATTATTAGCAGTTTGGCCATGCTTGACTTTATTTGGACAACACATCAGTTCACACTCATTTGGATGACGACAGGGGGCGGCCCAATACGTGCATCTGAAATGTTGAGCACTTTTACCTACAAACTGGCGTTCAGCTCGTACCAGTTTTCCCAGGCATCTACGGTGGCTGTCATTATTTTGCTGCTATCTGTCATGGTGGGCGTGTTTTATGTCCGTAATCAAAGATTGGCAAATGCCTAAATGACGTTTCGCACTAATAAAACAACAGCCAAAGTGCTCGTTATTATCTGTTTGGGGGTAGGCGCTTTATTTGCTGCACTTCCTGTGGTGTGGATGCTAGCCTCATCGTTTAAATCGAACAAAGAAATTTTTGCCTATCCACCGCGCTTGATAGATGCGTCATTCTCGTGGGCGGCCTACCGTGCTGTGTTTACAAATCCGGAGCAGCGGCGGTTTTTCTTTAACAGCTATTTGGTATCAACCCTTGTCACGGTGTGTACCTCAGTTGTGGGCATTTTGGCAGGTTACAGCTTTAGTCGCTATTCGTTTAGGTTTAAACACGGACTCAATTTACTTATTATTGGGGTTCAATCTGTACCCCCCATTACCTTGATGATTCCCTACTTTGGATTGATTGTCTGGTTACGGCTGTACAACAGCTACTGGGCACTCGTCTTGACCTATATGGTGTTTACGCTCCCTTACGCCATCATTATGATGACAGGTTACTTCAATACCTTGCCTAAAGATTTAGATGAAGCTGTGTTGATTGATGGTGGGAGTAGTTTTGTTATTTTGTGGCGAATCCTTGTGCCCATTTCACTACCCGGCATTGTGTCAGTAGGCGTTTATACGTTCATGCTAGCGTGGAATGAATTTTTATTTGCGTTGACCTTAACTAGAACTAATGACATGCGAACTGTGCCTGTAGGGATACAACTGCTCATGGGACAGCACTCATTTGAGTGGAATCAGATGATGGCGATGAGTGTTCTAGGTTCGCTACCCGTACTTATTTTATTTTTACTATTCCAACGCTATTTCATCAGAGGTATGTCTGCGGGGTCTGTTAAAGGTTAAGCCATGACAGACACAAGAACAAATCATCGTATCCTACA
>JBCCBI010000449.1:0-4536 GCA_039034155.1 Deinococcota bacterium
AAGCCTTTTTCCAAAAACACATGCATAGCTTGTTCTAAGACTTTGTCTGAGTCAAAGGATTTTAGACGTGCCCTGACGAACCTTGCTAGAACAGACCATACATATTTTGGAACGAATAGTCAAGAATCTAGACGTAAGTGAACAAAGCAGTCCACAAGCTATGCTAGAGCAATGAATGTCATTCTCCGAGGTCTAGGCTACCTCAGCCCTTACCGCTGGCTTGCCATCGGCGCATTTGTGTCAATGGTCTTGGTCACCGCTACAAATTTAGCAGTTCCGCAACTCTTTCAGCAATTGATTGACAACGGCATTGAAGGGCAAAATTGGAATGCTATTGCAACAGTGACGATATTTCTGCTCATCATCGCTGTCGTTCGGGGGGTGTTTAGTTTCACCAATACCTTCTGGTCGCAAAAAGCCTCGCAGGGCATCGCCTTTGATATTCGCAATGAGGTTTATATAAAGCTCGAGACCCTCTCCTTTTCTTATCACGATAGTCACAACGTCGGGCAGCTTATGACCCGAACGACGAGTGATGTTGAGGGCGTACAAAATTTTTTTGCCACAGGTTTACTTCAACTGATTGCTGCAATCATCACTTTTGCGGGTAGCATCATCATTTTACTGCTGACAGACTGGCGTTTGACTCTCGCCGTTCTTGCAGTAATTCCGCTGATTGTGCTCATTTTCCTGTGGCTATTTGGGCGTATGGGGCCGCTTTACGGGCGTGTCCAAAAGAATCTAGGCATTCTCAATAATATCTTGCAGGAAAACATTGAAGGTGTACGGGTGGTCAAAAGCTTCACCGCTGAGCCTTACGAAGCCGCGCGTTATGGCAAGCAAAACCAAGTGCTGTTAGGTGAAAACATCAACGTGGTCAATACCTTTTCAACAGGCTTTCCCACTGTCTTTTTACTCTCGAATCTGGCAACGCTGATCGTGATTTGGTTTGGCGGTAATCGGGTGATTTCTGAACAGTTATCGCTGGGGACATTGGTGGCGTTTAACAGCTACTTGGCCTTTTTGGTACAGCCGATCTTCCAAGTAGGGTTTGTGTCACAACAACTGGCCAGGGCGCAAGCTTCAGGAGAGCGCATTTTTGAAGTGGTGGACGCCCAGAGTGACATCAGCAATCCGCAAGATGCCAGGGATTTAAGCGAAGATACCGCTGGCAATATCTTTTTCAAAGACGTCCATTTTCACTATCCTAACAAGGCTGAAGGCACACTCTATGACTTAAATTTAGAGATTCCCGCAGGGGCAACAGTGGCTTTGGTAGGGCCTACGGGTAGTGGCAAGAGCAGTCTAATCAACCTAATTCCGCGCTATTACGATATCACCGAGGGGTCTGTCGAGATTGATGGGCACGATGTAAGAGGACTCGAGCTTAATTCCCTGCGCCAACAAGTAAGCGTGGTGCTGCAAAACGTCCGCTTAATGAGTGGCACAGTGCGTGAGAACATCAGCTATGGCAAAGCGGATGCTAGCAAAGATGATGTCATCAACGCCGCCAAGATTGCCCAAGCACATGACTTTATTATAAAACTGCCCGATGGCTATGACAGCGAAGTGGGTGAGTCGGGTGGCAACTTGAGTGGGGGGCAGCGGCAGCGCATCGCCATTGCCAGAACCCTGTTAGCCCATCCGCGTATTTTGATTTTTGATGACTCGATGAGTGCACTCGACGCTGAGACGGAGGTCAAGCTACACACCGCCCTCAAGCCTTATCTCGAAGAAGACCAGCACACTACGATCATTATTGCTCAGCGGGTGAGCACGCTGCTCGAGGCAGATTTTATCGTGGTTATGGACAAGGGGCGGGTCGTTGCCCAAGGGAAGCATGCTGACCTGCTAGCTTCAAGTCCACTCTACGCGGATATTGTGTCGTCACAACTCGAGGGCGCAGCATGAGCCGCAAACCTGCCCGTTCCAACCCTAGCTCAGACCCTAGCTCAGACCTTGTCATCATCCGCCGACTTTTAGGCTATGTGCGGGGTGAAACTGGGCTTCTGCTAATTATTTTAGGGGCGTTAGTGGTCTCGAGTGCGGGTTCAGCCCTGGGGCCAACCTTGATTGCGCGTGCACTCGATGAGCATATCGTTGCAGGCAACCGTGCAGGACTGACGCAAACCATGCTCGTTTTATTGGCGGTCTACCTCGTGTCCAACGTCGCCTTTGCCGCCCAATATCGGCTGATGGGACACTTGGCGCAGCGCGTACTGCTCAAGCTTCGCAGCAGTATTTTTAAGCACTTGCAGCGGCTTTCGCTGTCGTTTTATCACAACAATCCCGCAGGCGATTTGATGAGTCGCTTGGTCAACGATACCGACACCATTGGCACGCTCTTTTCACAATCCTTGACGCAAGCCCTTGGCTCAGTGTTTAGCCTCTTCGCCATTCTCATCGCCATGTTTGCCCTCGATTGGCGTTTGGCACTAGCCACCTGTGCAGTCTTACCCATTATGATTTTTTTGACCTTTTACTTTTCAAGACGTTCTCGCCAAGCCTACCGCCGTGCACGCAAAGCACTAGGTGAGCTTTCAGCAGAGCTAGAAGAAAACCTTGGCATGATTCGGGAATCGCAAGCCTTCGCTCGCACTGCCATCAATGTGGCACATTTTGAAACCGACAACGCCGAAAACCGTGATGCCAATGTTGAAGCTGCGCGTATCACTGCGGCCTTTTCACCGACCATTGACGTACTCTCGACCTTGGCTCGAGTCATCGTCGTGGGCTTTGGCGGCTACCTCGCCTTTAATGGCGCAATCACTGTGGGGGTGGTCGTTGCCTTTCTAAGCTACTCCCAGCAGTTTTTTCGCCCCGTGCAGATGCTCGCTAATCTCTACACCCAACTCCAAGCCACACTCGCCGCCAGTGAGCGCATTTTTGATCTTCTCGATAACGAGCCAGAGATTCAAAATAAACAAGATGCCCAAGCCCTACCGTCTGCCCAAGGTCATGTGGTTTTTCAAAACGTAGACTTTGCCTATACGGATAAACCCATTCTGAAAGACTTTATGCTCAACGTTCAAGCGGGTGAAACTATCGCTTTTGTTGGCGAGACGGGCGCAGGCAAGAGCACCGCTATGAACCTCATTGGACGTTTTTACGATGTGAATGCAGGACATGTGCTGATTGACGGTATAGATGTGCGCGACGTGACGCTGGTCAGCTTGCGCGAGCAGATTGCGGAAGTGCCACAGTCCAGCTTTTTGTTTAATGACAGCATCGCCAACAACATCCGCTATGGTCAGCCCGATGCTGATCTGGATGCCGTGATGGCAGCAGCGAAAGCGGCAAGGGCGCACGATTTCATTGAAGCCTTGCCTAACGGCTATGCAAGTCGGCTGGGCAGCGAAGGGATATCTGTGAGTCAGGGACAGCGGCAGTTACTCTGCATTGCGAGGGCAATTCTCGCTGACCCGCGCTTATTACTCCTCGATGAAGCCACCGCCAACATCGACACACGCACCGAGCAACTGGTGCAAGAAGCGATTGATGACCTGCTGGACAACCGTACCGCGTTTGTGGTGGCGCATCGGCTATCGACCATTCGCCATGCTGATCAAATCGTGGTGATTGGGGAGGGGGGCATACTCGAGCAAGGCAACCATGAGGCTCTGATGTCGCAGGATGGCTACTATGCGAATCTGATCAACCGGCAAAGTTTCGTGTCGTGAAGTCACAAGTGAGCGCTACTGAGAAGACCGTGAGCATTTTACGTTACGTCGTCAACACAGAAAATAGGACGGTGAGTCCAACGAGGATAAAAAGAGGTACTTACAATGCACTACCTTAGGCGAGATTGGTGACGCCCTCGAGTTCCAGAAAACCCAGATTGGGGATGAAATAAACGCCTATTGCAGCGAGCGAGATAGATAACTCTTGCCTTTCTACTTTCTAATAGCCCTGACACCAGCACTACTAATAGCAGTTCCAGGGTATGTCTCCCCACACTAAGTGGGTTTGTGTAGGCTCGCCTAGCTCGCATGACTAAGTTGCTCCAGCAACTTCAGATGGAAATGCTTTAACTAAACCAAAATAACAACATTGGACGTTATGCAGATTGGCTCGAGTTGATTTGGTACAGCGTGAATGACAATGTCAAAGACTTGAGCAAACGTGATGAGTACAGCCAGCCATGGTGATAATCCTTGTTTTTCTGGATCGCAACAATGACGGTGCAAGCAACGTGTTGTCGTTTCATGACTTAATATGGTGAGACTTTAGCAACATCATGAGGTTTATTTTGAGCATCCTCGAGCAAGCTGTTAATGACTTTCTCAATGCCTGCTAGCGGTTTTAAAAGGGAATTACAAAAAGCATTAAAACACTTCGTATGCTATTACAGGCTCTTCTTCATTGCTACCTAGATCGATAGTTATTTCTACACGAAGGTTGTCGCACTAACGTCCAGAACTACGTACTATGTAGGTTGCTTCCATAAGGAATAAACCCATAGGACTTACGCACACAACCTCATGGGATAGGAAGGTTGTTTAAGTTGCTGGCTCATGTAGTCATCAAGCAGTCCTT
>JBCCBI010000450.1:0-4530 GCA_039034155.1 Deinococcota bacterium
AATTACGGTAACAGGTATTGACAAACAACTGGTTGGGCAAGTTTGTGCCAACTTACGTAAAATTCGTCCACCTGATTCTTATCACGGTAAAGGTGTGCGCTACGCGGGCGAGCAAATTAAGCTCAAGCCTGGTAAAGCAGCGTCTCGCTAGGTGAGGTTGTAAGATGTTACAAATAAAAACAAACAAAGACCGCCGTAAGTTTCGTACGCGTAGGCGCTTAAAGCGCTCCGTAGACAACGGCCGCTTGCGTTTATCAGTACACCGCAGTAGCCGCTATATTTATGCCCAAATTATCGACAGTGACAAAGCTGTGACGGTTGCTGAAGCTAATAGCAAAGCACTCAAACCAAGTGGCACCAAAACTGAACAAGCTGCCGCTGTTGGTAAAGCGCTTGCTGAGCGCGCACTTGCAAAAGGTGTTAAGCGCGTTATTTTTGACCGCGCAGGTTATAAATACCACGGCCGTGTCAAAGCACTTGCTGATGGTGCAAGGGAAGGAGGCCTCGAGTTCTAATGGCAGACAATAGTGATTTTGAAGATAACGTAATTTTTATTCGCCGTACGGCTAAAACGTACCAAGGTGGTCGCCGGTTTCGCTTTGGTGCGATGGTCGCCATTGGTGACCGCAACGGCCGAGTAGGGTTAGGGCTTGGTAAAGCCAAAGAGGTACCACTAGCTGTACAAAAAGGGCAGTACTTTGCACGCCGTAACCTTATTGAAGTGCCTATTGAAGAGCCAGGCACAGTGCCTCATGAAGTTATTGGTACCCATGGCACTAGCCGAGTGATGTTAAAACCAGCTGGTGCAGGTACTGGTGTGATTGCAGGTAAAGTACCACGCGCAATTATCGAACTCGCTGGCTACCGCAACTTGCTTACTAAGGAGTTTGGCTCCCGTAATCCAACCAATGTTGCTTATGCAGTCATTGAAGGCCTTAAGCAACTTAAAACCTTTGAAGAAACTCAGCGCGATAAGGAACTTGCTCAATGAAGTTAACCCTCAAACGCAGTTTAATTGGGGTGCGCAAAAAACACCGTGACACCGTGAAAGCTTTGGGCTTGCGTAAAACGGGGGATCAGCGCGAAGTGCATGAAACGCCTGCTATTAAAGGCATGGTTGCGCAAGTTGCGTATCTTTTAGAAATTGAAGGTGCCTCATGAAGTTGAACGAACTTGCACCCGCACCAGGGTCTAAAACTAAACGTCGGCGTGTTGGCCGCGGGATTGGCTCAGGGTCAGGGAAAACTGCTGGACGGGGTCAAAAAGGTCAAAAAAGTCGTAGTGGTTTTAGTCAAAGCCCTGGCTGGGAAGGTGGGCAATCACGTCTGATTGAACGCTTGCCTAAGCGTGGGTTTAACCGCTACCGTATTCCTAGCCAAGTTGTGAACTTGCGTGATCTTAACCGCTTTGCTGATGGGGAGACAGTTTCGGCAGAAACGCTTCATCAAAAAGGAGTAATTCGTCACGAAAATCGCCCTGTTAAATTATTGGGTAAAGGTTTGCTCGAGGTTAAAAACTTAAGTGTTAACGTTACCGCCTGCAGTGCTAGTGCACACGCTGCTGTCACCGCACAAGGAGGAACGGTCACCGTTCAAACTGGGGCAGATAACTAATGTTAGACGCGTTTCGTAACGCCATTGTTATTCCCGAGGTACGCATTAAGCTCATTGTGACCATTGGGCTTCTTGCGCTTTACCGTTTGGGCGTGTTTATCCCAACCCCTGGTATTGATATTGATGTCTTGCGCAATCAATTTCAAACCCAAGGTGGTGTATTTGAGCTACTTGGGTTTATTACGGGTGGTAACTTTGAGGTCTTCTCGATTTTTGCCCTTGGAGTTATTCCGTACATTACTGCTAGCATCATCATCCAGTTACTTACGTCGGTGTATCCGCCGCTCGAGAAACTCGCCAAAGAAGGTGAAGAAGGCCGCCGTCAAATCACTCAATACACCCGCTATGGTGCCATTGGTTTAGGCGCAATTCAAGGCTTGTTTATGGCTATTGCACTCTTGGGGCCAAGTGGCGCACTTAAAGTAGGCTGGGGTAACGGTCCCTTTTTCTGGTTTGTGGTGATGATCACCCAGGTAGCTGGTATCGCCATTGTGATGTGGATGGGTGAGAAAATCTCGGAATACGGCATTGGTAACGGTCTTTCGCTCATTATCTTTGCGGGGATTGTCGCTAACTATCCAAGTGCCATTGCTCAGCAGTTTCAGCTGATTGCATCAGGTGAAGGTAACTTGTTTGGGCTAGCTATCTTCTTTGTGCTACTTGTTGTTGCTATTGCTGGCATGGTGCTTGTTCAACAAGGTGAACGCCGTATCCCTGTGCAGTACGCCCGTAAAGTCGTTGGGCGGCGGGTCATGGGCGGTCAAACAACCTACATTCCATTGCGGGTCAATGCTGCTGGTGTGATTCCGGTCATTTTTGCTGTGTCGGTTATCGTGATTCCCAGTACGCTCATAGGTGCGTTTCCAACGGTGTTGTGGCTTCAAAACATCGGCGCGTGGTTTAACCCTGGTGTGTGGCAAGGGCTTATTACCAGTACTATTTTGGTGGTTGCCTTTACTTACTTTTATACCCAGATTTCATTTGACCCTCGCCGCATTAGCGATAACTTACGGGAGTATGGTGGCTTTGTGCCAGGGGTGCGTCCAGGACAACCTACAACGGACCACTTAGCCCGCATTACCCACCGCATTACCTTGTGGGGTGCCCTGTTCTTAGGATTTGTGAATGCAACTCCACAATTGCTTGGCTGGATTACTGGCGTTGGTCAACTTGCACTTGTGTTTTCAGGAACGGGCTTGCTTATTGTAGTTGGCGTGTCTCTAGATACACTTAGACAGCTCGAGTCACAGTTGCAAATGCGCCACTATGACGGCTTTGTAAGCAAAGGACGTATCCGCGGCCGCGGGAGGCGTTTTTAGTGTCTGAGTTAGCATCAGAGGTTCTTTTACTCATGGGTCCGCCCGGTGCAGGTAAAGGTACCCAAGGTGATAAGCTTGCTAGAGCGCGCCGCTTGCATAAACTGTCTACTGGCGACATGTTGCGGCACCATGTGCGTGAGCAAACTGAGCTGGGTCAAAAGGCCAAGCGTATTATGGATGCGGGTGACCTAGTCCCTGACGGGCTTATAGTAGATATGGTGCACGCTAGCCTCAAGGGCCATGCTGACATACGCGTGTTATTTGACGGTTTTCCCAGAACGACAGCTCAAGCTGAAGCCCTTGATGCACTGCTTGCAGAACATCAAGTGAATCTTACGGCTGCTGTCTTACTCGAGGTGCCCCAAGATTTATTGGTGTCGCGCTTACTCAAGCGGGCCCAAGAAGAGGGTCGCAGCGACGATAACGAGATGACCATTCGTAATCGTATGACTGTTTACAACGAGCAAACTAAGCCTCTTGTTGATTATTATAGTGCGCATCATGTGCTGCGCACTGTTGATGGTGAAGGAAGTATTGAAGACGTGTTCGCACGTATTTCTGGAGTGTTGTCTTGATTCTCAAGCGAAGTAGTGAAATTGATGTGATGGCCGAAGCTGGTGTCATCAATCGCTACGCCTTAGAAACCGTAGCTAAAGCCGTGTGCCCTGGCGTAACTACGGCTGAGCTGGATGCTATTGCTGAAGATGCGATTCGCTCCCAAGGTGGAACGCCAGCATTTTTAGGCTATCCGGGTAGTAGAAAGGCGTTTCCTGCTTCGCTTTGTACGTCTGTTAACGATATTGTCGTACACGGTATTCCTGATGATACTAGGTTGCGTTCAGGTGATATTATTTCCGTTGATATTGGCACCTTTTATAAGGGTTACGCTGCAGATATGGCTTACACGTTTGCTGTTGGGGATGTTCCCGAGCAAACCAGGCAGCTTCTTACTGCAACTGAGCGTTCACTTTATACTGGACTCATGCAGGCTTATGTGGGCCGGCGTATAGGCGACATTGCAGCTGCTGTTCAACAGGTTGTTGAAGACGCTGGTTTTTGGGTTGTGCGGGAGTTTGTTGGTCATGGAATTGGTA
Organism: Deinococcota bacterium; assembly: GCA_039034155.1. Taxonomy (GTDB): domain Bacteria; phylum Deinococcota; class Deinococci; order Deinococcales; family Trueperaceae; genus JBCCBI01. The sequence goes on from JBCCBI010000450.1 coordinate 4,027, forward strand.
CAAGCTTTCATGAGTCACCCGAGGTGCCTAACTACGGTATTCCTAAAAAGGGTGTTAAGTTGCGCCACGGTCTAGTGTTAGCTATTGAACCTATGGTAACTGTAACGGAAACATCTGTGGCAATTTTAGATGATGGTTGGACAGCGCCAACCCAGAACGGATCGCTAGCGGCGCACTTTGAACACACGGTTGCAATCACTAAAGATGGTCCCCGTATTTTAACCGCTGAAGACCAAGCGCCTCTTTTAGATGTAGACGCGCTCATGGACCCTACGCCCTATATGTTTGCAGGAGGTGCCTATGGCAGCTAGAAGATCAAAAGGTGGCGGCCGGCGCGCACCCAGACAAGAAAGCGACCGTCCCGAAGAAACTAATCAAGATACGATTCGTACTGAAGGTGTTGTACTCGAGGCACGCCCTAATACGACCTTTTTAGTACAACTTGATGCGGGTCCGGAAATTCTGGCACATGTGGGCGGTAAAATGCGCCGTCACTATATTCGC
>JBCCBI010000451.1:0-4520 GCA_039034155.1 Deinococcota bacterium
ATATCCAGACGACACTCGTGGTCTTGTCCTCACTGAGCCTTACGTGCCACCTTCTGCCTTGCGCACGTTAGTCGATAAACGCACATACACGCGCTTGTTTGCGCCGGGGGCACTGAGTATAGGCTCGAGCGTCCTCGCCCGCTTAGGCTTAGCCCGCTTTACACCTCTGCCTTATCCCTTACCAGATGAACTCAAACCCCACTGGCGTGAAATGCGCGCAAGTCCGGTAGCTGTGGCAGCTATGACCAGCGAACTTGACCACGCCGAAGCAGACTATCAACAGCTCAGCATTCACAACCAGCTCACGCCTCAAGATCAAAGCTTGTCTTTGGCGTTACCTGCTGACCTAGCTGTCACGGTGATTATGCCAGACGTTCATAATTTAAGTGAGTTTTACTATCAACAAAAACTAGACGAAGCGCAAATTCGCCGCGCTGTCGAAGCGCGTTTTCAACTTGCCAGAGGCTATCTGGCAGCCGCCGATGAGCTTATCTTGGCAGTGGGTCACCCAAGCTATATTCACGCGCACGATGACATCATAAGCGCCGTGCTTAACCTTGCTAACCCGCGTCCTGTACACGCTACCTCTTGATGTACAACGCACCAGATATGCAAAGCTTAGACAATATTCCGAAACCTTATAAGCTAAGTTCTGATTACGTAAGCCAGCCCCTGTTACCTTAACCTCAAACACGTAACAATAATGAGTGTTTTGTGTAACATCACACGCGTATTAGCTAAACGTTGGTCACTCACAGCCATTTTTAGCTGTGAAATGCTTGAAGTAAGTTTTGATGCTAAATCATCTAGCTCTCTACAAGTGCATCGACTGCTTAAACGTCACATATCTGGTTTAACAACGCCAATGTTACAAGCTAACCTTAACCTAATACAGCAGGTCGGCAACCAATGACCTGTGAATGAGATACTATTAACGAGACAACCGCACGCTGGACATTCCCCAGCACTATTGAAGCAACACTGACGGGATACCTAATACTAATATATGTGTATGTATGGCGTCATTACCTCAGCTCGATACCCACTCGGTTGCGTGCTGTCTTTGAGGAGACAATAACCCATGGATCAGTCATACGACGATAACCTCAACGAGATGCTCGAGAGCTACGGGCTTGATGACTTTCTAGAGACCCGTGATGTGATGGACATTTTGGAGCCTGACCTGCTCGAGAACAACATCCTCATGAACAATGAGGGTGGGTTGAGTGTACGGCTTTCTATAGATGAAGCTGAGGAAGCCCTGTTTGAGTCGTCTGGACTAGACGTAGGCGCGAGCATTACGCCTGCCGATGAGGAAGATGATGATGAAACCTCTGACAATGAGGAAGACCAAGCTGCGCTAGCAGATGAAGCGTTTGGTCTTGAAGCGATTACGCCAGATGCTAACCTAGTTGGCGGACTGCCTAGTTTAGCAACCTCTCAACCTGTGTCACCGAGTCAACCCATCCCGCTTAGCAGTGAGATTAGCCCTCAACTTGGCCGCATTGCTCGTTATTTTGACGCCACTGAGTTTGTCACTGCCAGTAGCAAGCTTAAAACTAGCCTTCACCTTGACGCGCCCCCTCACGTGGTGTTTTTAGCGCGGGCGGCTGAACGCGCGCTCACAGCCCTACCTCAGCATCAAACAATCACTGTTGCCAACTTAGACGATAGCGGCTTTGTGCCCTTGTGGGACGTACCTTTGGGCAAAACTTTTAACGATCTACTCATGGCTATGTCAACCCCTTCAAATAATGCAGATGCTGACGTTTACATTACCGACCTGAGCGATCTAGAACTAGACGAGGTTCTTTTACCACTCCCCGGCACCCACTTGATGCTTTCACGTTTGCGGCCTGACCCCGAACAACCCGAGCGGGTACGCGGGACATTGTCGCTGATTGGACGTATTGGCGTGCGCTCTGGGGCGCTCTTTTTGAAGTTGATGAAGGAGCACCTCGAGTCCCCTATCACCTTGATGGTCTAAACGCAATTCAGCACAACATTTCTTAACGCGATAAACTACAGCTATGCTTGGCTACCTCACCCGCAGGTTACTGGCTGCTCTGGTCACTATTCTACTAGCAGCGAGCCTTGTCTTTTTTGCACTCGTAGCCATTCCCGGCGATCCTGCTGAGGTCATTCTAGGCATTAATGCTAACCCCGAAGCACTCGCAGGCTTGCGCCGCCAACTTGGCCTTGACCAACCTGCGGGTGTGCGCTTTGTAAACTGGCTAGCTGCTCTTGCACAAGGCGATTTGGGTGAGTCCATCAACTATCAGCGCCCAGTAGCACCGCTTATCGCTGAGACATTAAGCGTGTCGCTACCGCTTTCATTGGGCGCGATGGTGATTGCCTGCGCGCTAGCTATTCCTCTGGGGGTAAGTGCCGCCCTCAATAAAGGCACCTGGCTTGACCCAACCATCACCGCCCTGTCGCAACTTGGTGCAGCGGTGCCGTCGTTTTGGCTGGGGCTCATGCTTATTTTGCTGTTTAGCGTGCAGCTCAACTGGTTTCCAGCCGCGGGTTATGTGCCTTGGGAAGACGGGCCCTTAAGAACACTACGCAGTTTGCTGTTACCAACGCTCGCACTTGGGTTAGGTCAAGCAGCCGTGATGACCCGGATGACGCGGGCAGCAATGCTCGAGTCTCTTTCTCAAGACTACATCCGCACCGCCAAAGCCAAAGGCCTTTCTAGACAGCACGTTGTCTTTGGTCACGGCCTTCGCAACGCACTTGTAACCTTAGTTACCATCATTGGATTAAGCCTCGCGCAAATCCTCATCAACGCAATTATTGTTGAGCAGGTGTTTTCACTACCGGGCATGGGCAGTTTGGTATTACGCGCCATTGGTAACCGCGATTTCCCTCTTTTACAAGGACAAATTTTTATTTATGCCAGCGTCATTGTGCTCCTCAGTTTTATTGTCGATGTGTCTTACAGCTTGCTTGACCCACGCATTCGTTATAGCTAAAAAATGAGAGTTGATTTACCTTGTTAATTAAGGTATTGTATGCCTATGAACATACACGAGCTACTCATTCCCGAATTAGAACACGAAGCCAGCCTTACCGAAACCTTTCTCAAAGGCCTACCCGACGATAAATTTGACTGGAAGCCTCATGATAAATCGATGACCTTGGGGGAACTTGCCAACCACCTTGTTGAGGTTTTTAGTTGGGTGCCTGCAACCATGGATCAAGACGTACTGGATATGGCGAATTATCAATCACCTAAGCTTGCAAGCAGCGAGGCCCTCATCAAGCAACTTCATGCCAACCTACCTGCTGCAATTGAATCCGTTAAAAAAGACAATGCTGTGTACCACGAAATGTGGAAAATGGTTAACGGTGACACTGTTTTTATGGAACTGCCACGCTACACCACCCTACGCTCGATGGTTATGAATCAACTCCCTCACCATCGCGCCCAGCTGGGCGTATATTTGCGCTTACTAGATATTCCTGTGCCTGCAACGTACGGTCCATCTGCAGATGCATCTTAGGTTGTTTGGCTTATTAATAAAGAGTAGGTCAATTTTATGGCTGTAACTGAAACAGTACACACCGCGTGGCAGGCTAACCAAAAGGTTAACCTGCTTCTTTTGCAGCACCTTGACGAAGACATGTTAAAAGCAGTCACACCCGGTGGCGGCTACAGCGTCGCACAACACCTTGCCCATATGGTATGTACCGTCAAGTACTGGGGCTGCTATGTTGATGAGTCACTTAACAACCTTCCTGACTTGTTCTACAATTACAACGACGACACAGATGAGTTTCAAGCTGTCACAGACCTCGAGCAGATTACAAGGGTGATGCTCGAGACACTAGAGCGTGCTTACAGCCTTGTCAACACTATCGACACTATGGGTGAAGCCCCCTACCTCACAGCAGACGCCTACCTCATTCACATGATGGTTCACGACGCCCATCACCGTGGTCAAATCTTGCTAGCACTTAAAACATCTGGCTATACCCTTCCTGATGAAGGCTCATTTTGGATGCCTTGGAAGATAGCCACCTCAACATCTTAAGGTCGCTTCACACGTATCGTTGATCTTTTTAGGTGCCATTAGCTTTACAAGGGGCTTGCAAGTATTATCTGTACACTTAAAAATAAGGCATGCGTCTCAACCTGCTTCTTGGCAGCATTCTCATTAGCACAGTTATCATTGCGGCCATCATTAGCTTTTTTTGGCTACCCCATGACCCGAACGCCATGGACTTTACGGCCCAACTCTCTGCCCCAACAACCACCCACCTACTTGGCACCGATAACTTAGGCCGCGACCTACTCAGCCGCTTACTGATTGGCGCACGCGGGACACTTTATGTTGGTCTTGTTGCAGTGGGACTAGCACTTACGGTCGGCTGCACGGTGGGCGCGCTGGCGGCATTTGTAGGTGGGCTTGTTGATGAAGTTTTGATGCGCTTGGTAGACGTACTCTACGCATTCCCAGCCTTACTTATGGCGCTATTACTTGCGGCCATTTACCGCCCTAATACCCTTACCGCTA
>JBCCBI010000452.1:0-4516 GCA_039034155.1 Deinococcota bacterium
CCACCAGCTCGAAACAACTGTCTATCAACTCAAGCAAGGACTGCTTGATGACTACATGAGCCAGCAACTTAAACAACCTTCCTATCCCATGAGGTTGTGTGCGTAAGTCCTAAATAGGAATGATGATGCGTCTACCTAAGCGTTTGTGGGGAATCTGATTGGCTCGCACAAGTTCATAAACGGTATCCACTGAGACGCCTAGCACTCGAGCCGTATCGGGTACGGTGTAAGCTTTGCGTTCTACTGTGTCCACAACAGCCCTTGAGTTGGTAACTGAGGATAAAGAATTTGTCCTATTGCTCGACAGGTTAAGTTGAGGCGTTTACTGCAACCATGCTCACAGTGTCTCAAATTTACCTTTGGGGTGCGTCCACACTTGGGAAAAACGCGTTTGTACATCTCCTCCCAACCTCTGCCAACACCTGGCAGGCTTGTGATGCGCCCCTGCATAACTTGAAGCCTATATTTAGTCCTGTGCCTTATCAAGGTTGTGCCTGATTCTGCTCGCGTTGGGCTGAATCTGTTCATGCCTTACCTCCTAGGCTGAGTTAAGCATGAGGCGGTAAATGGCCGGTCAATAAATGCTATTGACTGGTCATTGACTAGCCATTTACCCGCTATTGACTGCTCATTGACTTGACAATATCCAGCACTGACTACCCATTAACTCATCCGGTGTAAGCTCCGCAGTACCGCGCGGTGAACTCAATGAAATGGAGTTATCACCATGAAACGACTTGTGCTTGTTCTTGTGCTGCTAACGGCTTGTTTGGGCTTTGCAGAACCCGAAGATCGCACTGATCCCAAATACTTATTGAGCACCCAAATCTCTTTAGCTGAGCATGTTATTCCCAATTGACCACTTGAGTAATTTCACGTGATGCTTGGGTAACTACAACAGCATCAACAACACTTACATTCAACGCCACCGACACACCTTGTGATGCATCAATTCGTCGGACGATGGCTATGTGTATGGGGCATCTGACCTAGATGTCCCATTCTTGTTTGATGTAGGCAACCTTAGCTTCAATTGCAGTACGCCTTGGATCATCAGTAGCGAGCAAGTTAAGAGCGTGTTCCCACAGCTCAAGATCATCGTCTAGCTTGTTGGCAAACGTGAGGATGGCGTCCACATCAGAGCTATTGAGGATAGCGGCGCGTAACATGCCCGTTAGCCGTTCTCTAAGATCAACAATGCCGGGTGCGGATGATGCTACTAACAACTCACCTTGGTAGCACTCCACTGCTGCAGCTACTTGACCTCTGGCAAGGTGTGATTGCAGTTCGAGAAAATCAGCCTCAACAGTCACCATGAGCCGGTAAGGTTCTTGACTAATTGGCACTTTGTTCCTGAGAGCAGACAAGCTGGTAACTAAAGAGCGGCGTTTACTCTCACGGTCAAAAATCAACATCAGCAAATGATATAAGCTAAGCCCGTTAGGATGCAAAGCTAACAGGAACAACAGCTCTTGTTCGCGTGGTGTCAGTACCAGTGGTTCAGCATGCAGTGACGCACTGTATGTTCCTAACACGTTGAGCACCAGCTGAGGACGTTTCGCATCAAAAAGCTGCCGCATGCCTGCGAAGGTAGTTGCTGGCCCAGCCATGAGTTGCCAGCCTGTTTCTGCCAACTCAGCAAAGGACACAACCGCTCGGCTAAGCACAGACCGAGCCTTCTGGTGCTGGTCTAGGCGCAGGTAGGCTTGGGCTGCGTAGAGGCTTGCCCGCGCAAGGCGGTGAGCAACTAAAGGACGACGGTAATACTCAATGACAGGTAGCAATATGTGAAGGGCACGGTGCGGATCGGTAGCTGTTAACGCCATCCCGTAAACGAGTTCTGCGTATATGTTATTGGGTGGGGTTTCATGTTGACACAAGTTTCGTGCTCGTTCAGCAAGTGACAGGGCTGCTTCAGGACGCTCGAGTTCAAGCAGGCAACGCACCACTCCCAGTGAAAAGCGTCCTACTTCTGGGCGTGCTGCTTGATCTAAATTGTGCTCGTAAAGCTCAAGGGCTTGCTCGGCGTGTCCTGTTGCCAGCAGTACGTCGGCGTAGGTAGAGCGGTAAAGGGTGGCAAGCTTGGGTGCTACCTCTCTAAGGTCAGCTTCACCTTCAGACAGCTCGTCGGCTAAGCTAATAATATCGCCTGTAAGCAGTCAGGCGTAAGCAAGGCTATTAGAAATACCAACACGAGTAGTAACATCCCCCAAACCTTGTTGGTCAAACGCACTTAGTGCCCACCGTCCCCAGGTCACTGCTTTACGGTAGCGCCCCAAGTGAATCAGACGGCTACACAAGCTTAGACCAATCCCAGCAATCTCATAACCGTGCCCCTGTTTTTCTGCCAGCAGCAACGCCTGATGAAGTAGCTCGACACTACGCTCATCATCAGGATGCCGCCAGCCGTAGTGGTGGGCCGTGAGGGGACTGACACTAGTTTCGTAGGCGCGTTTAGCTTCTTGTAGGGCTTCGTTAGTATCGGTAAGCGTTCCTGCATAGAGGGCGCGCAGTTCTGCTGCGTCATTGTGGTTGAGATGCTCTTTAACTGCTGAACGCACGAGGCTACTACGTTCTAATCTATTCGCTGCCGCAAAACGCCAAAACAAGATAGTGGGATGGTCTCGAAGCTCATCAGGCAAGTCATCCAGCAGGTCGTGGAGTTTTTGTTGTAGCCCTTGATTGAAATAGTGATGTCCCGCAGTGGCAAGAACCTCAGGTAGATCTGCTTTGAGACAGGTTACGGCTAGCTCGAGGGCTTCTACCCACTGATTACGACGCATCAAGACGCGTAACAGTGCTTGGTTGTCCAAGCCGTCATCGTGGTTAAACAGCTTGCCCGTAGGTGTTGGGAGGTCAGGTGGTGGGAGCTTGAGATAGGTGTGAACAGCTGTTAAGAAAGACTCGAGCGCACCATCGGTTTGCTCGAGCAAGTCATCAAGTATTTCAGGCTCAAGCTTGCCCTCAACCAATACTTCTGCTTCAACACGTGTTAGCCGTAAATCATCCTCAGTTAAAACAAGTGCTGATGTTGAAAACGTGACCAACTCTGCTGCTTCAGATGCCACAACAACTTGGCACTGCTCATCATGTAAGGCAAGCATCTTCTGAGCAAGGTCGGGGGCATGACCTGCACCGGTGAACGAAAGCTGCACCTCACCAAGCCAGCGTAGGTTTTTCTTCAATAAAGCTAAGCCGTAGTTAACTCCCAAACCATACCCAAACAGCGGCTCGTGCAAAGCAGCATGAACCGCGTCAGCTAGTTTATTGCCTAGACTCACATCGTCTACAGGCGCATCAAGATGCAGCCAGATGTTGGGTTTGTCCTCTGCGAGTTCAGCAACTAAGCGAACAACACCATACTCCTGCGGTACACGTACAAAGACAGTCCCTTGGTGCTGCTTAATTTGAGCAAGTCTTGGTATTACCCAAACTCTATTCGGTGCAAATAACTCGGTAGGTTTTCGATGATATTTAGATGCCTTCGCGTCACGCCCTTTTTCTGGCATGTGTCCAGCACCGTATTAAAGCGGTACGTGAAGCTAAGGGGCTGACGCAAGCTGAGGTTGCCAACCGGGTGGATATGCGACCTGAGGACTTCCAGCGGTTTGAGTCGTTGCGGGGCAAAAAGCGCTTTAACCCAACGCTGGCAACCTTATTGCTGATTACAGAGGCTCTCGAGATAGAGCTGGCTGAATTGCTTGCACCACCAACTGACGCAGAACTCAAGGCTGCCAGACAACAGCAGGATGTGACCTGACCTACCCAGCTAAACGAAAATACCCGACACGGGATTTGTCCCGTTCCGCTGAGCCCCATATGCTTGCAACGATGGCAGAGTGCCAGCGTCGAAAGAAGACTATGCCAAACTTGTCCAACAGCGCATACGCGATGCACGGCTGGCAAAGCACCTTCGGCAGATAGATGTGGCAGATAGAATGAACATAGGGGAAAGAGAGTACCAGCGCTTAGAACGAGCGTCGAGCAAAGGATTTAATCCGACGCTTGAGACGTTGAGGGTACTCATGCTGGCACTTGAGCTCGAGCCCAACGATCTGCTTTTGGAACCTGAAGAGATTTGAAAACGATATTTAACCTACAGATTCCTTCTTTATACGTCAGCATGTAGGTTAAAGATTAGCGTAAACGACCTGCTCAAACCGTCCAACGAAGATGAACGTAACAAACTAACGAGGCTTAATGTATAAAAAACCCTCATTCTGTCATTTTAAGCTTTACATATGCTGTCTTTGATAAGGACTTTGTTCAACCCACAAAGATTGATGACAAAACACGCCTCCTCGCACGCCGCGCCATTAGCGACCGCCCATGTTGCATTGTAGGCTAGTCGCGTGATGTCACCGGCGGCATTAACACGAGTCTCTTGTAAATTGTTTGAGTTTACATAGGGGCAAAGAATCCTTTTTAGGACTTACGCACACAACCTCATGGGATAGGAAGGTTGTTTAAGTTGCTGGCTCATGTAGTCATCAAGCAGTCCTTGCTTGAGTTGATA
>JBCCBI010000453.1:0-4511 GCA_039034155.1 Deinococcota bacterium
GGCAGGGGATGGTACACGTGCTTTTGGTGGCGATAGTGGTGCAGCTACAGTAGCGCAGCTAAACCGTCCGTTTGGCGTCGCCGTTGACAGTGCCGGTAACCTGTTTATTGCTGATCGAGATAACCACCGCATCCGCAAGGTCATTCTGGCAGTTCCAAGTAGTGGTTCCATCATCAACCCCAACCAAGACATCCAAATTCGGGATGGAGATAGCACAGAGGCAGACAGCATCACCTCAAATGGCTTAGTCCCACTTTCCTACGGCATGTTTAAGCGCGGTGAAGCTGTTGTGCTTGACTTCTTGGTTAGAAATCCTGGTGCCAAAGTCTTAGAACTTGGTGAGCTTGTGTTGCCAAGTTTCTTATCGGTTGAAGGGGACGCTCTCCCCGAAAGCTTAGGCAGCTTTGAAAGCGCCCTCTTACAAGTTCGCGTAGATACCTCAACTGCAGGCACCTTAAAAGGACAAGTAAGCCTAGCTAGCAATGACCCAGATGACAATGAAAACCCGTTTGTGTTTGACCTCATTGTTCGAGTAAGCAATGAACCAGCGAATGCCCTTTACGTCCTTCCAGGGATTGACTTAGACAACATCACCATTACACCTAACCAACAGAATGTCCCTGTCTACAGTGCTTACCTCCTCGTCCCAGAAGGCTCAGCTGATGTCACTATCAATTCCCTTACTCTCAATACAGAGGACATTCCAGCTCTCAGAGACGTAAGCTCACTGACCCTCCTCATCGATGGGGGCACAAGGGGCATCCAAGATAACCGTGATGTTGTCCTCAGCACGATTGACGACCCATCAACCGACGGCATCATCACCTTTGAGTTTGAGGAGCGGACGCTTCAACCTAACTTGCCGTTGTGGTTACTCGTGGTGGGAGAGTTTTAAGCAACATCACCCCCAACCTCAACACAAACATCAAGTAGACCAGACGGGTGGCGTAGGCTGCCCGTTTTTTTGACGGCCTCAGCACAACACTGCTGAAGACAACACCGCTAAAGACTGCGTTTCCCGTAGGTATCAATCATCACGTAAGGATAGAGGGAGGGCAGTTCGCTGGCGCTATCAAGCTGCTCGAGTTCCGCTTGACTAAGCTTCATGTCAGCAGCACCGAGGTTGTCCTCGAGCTGTTCCATAGTACGTGCGCCCAGAATGACGCTCGAGACGGTTGGCTGCGCCCGTAACCAAGCTAGGGCAACTTGTGCGTAGCTCGCACCCCTTGCCTCAGCGACTTCACCCACGGCATCTATAACGTGCCAGTTTTGATCGGTTGCGCGTTTATCCCAAAACTCTGCTTGTTCAGACGTAGCTGTTGCCAGCCTGCCTGCACTGCTGTCGGTAGGGCGCTGCCCACGCGTGTACTTACCGGACAAAAAGCCGCCGCCCAAGGGTCCCCACGGAGTGATGCCGACGCCCTCGTTAAAGCACAAATCGGTAAATTCGTACTCAATGTCGCGTTGAACCAAACTGTATTGATACTGCCCAGCCACAAACTTTGCGTAGCCTCGAGCATCACTAATCGCCAGAGCTTTCATGAGTTGCCAAGCTTTAAAGTTGGAGACACCCAAATAGCGCACTGAGCCTTCGCTTACGAGGTCGTCGAGGGCCCGCATGGTTTCTTCTAGCGGCGTAAATGGGTCCCAACAGTGCACGTAAAGGACATCAATGACATCTGTAGCTAATCGTTTGAGGCTCCCATGAACGCCTTTCATAATGTGATGGCGTGAAAGTCCCATGTCGTTTTTGCCTTTGCCGGTTGGGAAACGCACTTTGGTAGCGAGCACCACATCATCGCGGTGGTCTCGGATTGCTTTACCGGTAATTTCTTCAGAACGCCCGCCTGCGTAGGCGTCTGCGGTGTCAATAAAGGTGCCACCAGCCTCAATAAAGCGTTCAATCATGCGGATAGCCTCAGCTTCTGGGGTTGCCCGCGTCCCCTGATCGCCAAAGATCATGGTTCCTAGACACAAGTCTGAGACAATTAAACCGCTATCGCCTAAACGTTGGTATTGCATGGAGAGCCTCCTGATATAAATCATGAAACGATTATTACCTGAATCGATTCAGATGATAACATAAACCATATGACTGTCAAGCGTGGGGCCAACAAGACCAAAGGGCGCGTGACGCTCAAAGATGTGGCGCGTGAGTTGGGCGTGGCAGCCTCAACAGTGTCGAATGCCTACAACCGCCCGGATCAACTCTCGCCAGCGTTGCGCGATAGCGTGTTACAAACGGCTGAACGACTTGGCTACTTAGGCCCTGACCCTACGGCGCGAAGTCTGCGGCGTGGTGTGACGAACACCATTGGCTTGGTATATCCGTCGCCACTTTCGTACACATTTACAGACCCCATTGCTGGCTTGTTTGTGCAAGGGATTGCGCTCGAGGTTGAACGTCAAGGCTATACCTTGTTACTGGTAGGTGGTGAGGTTGATGATGACGTATCTGCTCAAAGGTCAACAAAACCAACCTTGGCAACAGCAACAACCGTTCAAGTGGACGGCTTTATTGTGCACTGTTTTGCAAGTGATGACCCTGTGTTAGAGGCAACACTGACGCGTGGTTTGCCCATTGTCATGGTGGATCACCACATTGATCAGCACGGTAATGAAGCGTTCTCGAGCGTAAAAATTGAAGATGAGCTAGGTGCTAAGCAAGCTGCTAACCACGTGCTCGAGCACGGCCACAGCCAATTTGGCATCATCAGCTTGGAGATGACGCCAAAAACCCGCAGCGGCTTAGCCACGCTAGACCAACAAGCAGCCATGACCTACACCACAACCAAAATCCGCCTAGAAGGTTACAGGCGCGCTATCGAGCGCGCTGGCTTAGATTGGGAAACATCTGCAGCCGTCTACGAAACTGCTGACAACACGCCGGCGGAAGGTGAACTGGCCGCGGCTAGCTTACTAGCCCAAACCCCGCAACCCACAGCTATTTTAGCGATGAGTGACCAACTTGCCCTCGGCGCACTTACCTACATTAAGCGTCAAGGCCTAGACGTACCAGCTGATGTGTCGGTTGTGGGTTTTGATGATATGCCGGGTAGCATTCACGCGAGCCCGCCGCTGACAACGGTGCGTCAACCTCATGTGGATAAGGGCAAACATGCCGGGAAGTTATTGCTTGCGCAACTTCAAGGAGATACCAGTTTGGCATCGGTAACGTTGCCGACGAAGTTGATTGTGAGAGGCTCGAGTGGGCCAGCGCCTCAATCATAACTGATGTCTGAGCGCCTCAATCATCAAGCAAGTTAACAAAGTCTCGAGCGCTCAGGATACGCGTCCCATCTACCTTACCCAGTACCAGCACGTCACTTTTGTCGCCAGAAACAAGGTACTGCGCACCTCCAGCTAGTGCGGTGGCAAGTATGGCATTGTCGTCTGGGTCGGGAGAATAGTCAACGTATGGTAAGTTATCGAGTACCAAAGCTTTTACCTGCAAAATGTTGATAAGTGTTCCCATTTCAGTGGGTCGAATCCTGTTTTTGAACCGCGCGTAACGACTCACGCGCCGTAGTTCGTTAAGTTGATATTGTGAAGTCACCATGTCGTATCTTTTGATGAGCCAAAGGTCAAGTGCTCGAGCAGCGTATCCACCTGGTGAAATCAACGCAGAAATAAAAATATTGGTATCAAGAACACACTGCATTTAGTGGGCGTGCGTTTTTCGTGCCCATGCTACAGCCTCATTGGCTAGCTCCTCAGCTTCTTCTGGACTGAGGTCGCTGTTGCGCTCTCGTACCTGCGCCAGCATATCCAAAAAATCCTGTGGAAACTCACGGCTCAAGCGTTCCTCGAGCAAGTCCAACTCCCGCATCACATCAGGTAGTACAGCCTCATCTAACTCAGCAATGCGGGCTTGAATCTGTTCGCGCAAGGTCATCAATCAAGGATAGTCCTATTCACAGACGGGGTCAATGCAACTTGCATACTGCTTTGTCCTCTGATGGTAATTGACAGTAACTTACGACATGACCTAAGAACTACCCCACACCAAACAAAGCCTCATCACCGACTTACAAGCTTGTGGTGTCCGCGAAGGTCACACGCTGATTGTCCATAGTTCGCTGCGACAAATTGGTTATGTGATTGGTGGCGCGCAGACGGTTGTTGAGGCCTTGCTCGAGGTGGTTTAAGCAGCATCGCGTTTAACTTTGCAAGAACTGGCATCTACCGTATAAGGCTTTAGCCGTAGAAGAACTTGCTAAACTAACTCTATGCCTCAAGTTGGTGAAACATGGTTGCACTATAAGCTACTCGATTTCATAGGGCAAGGCGCAATGGGACAAGTCTTTAAGGCTAAAGATACTCGCTTAGATCGAGATGTTGCTCTGAAATTCTTGCTTAACACCAATTTAGTAAAAGCTGATCATAAAGCCCGCTTTGTGCAAGAAGCCAAGGCAGTAGCAAGACTGGATCATCCTCATATTGGTGTACTCTACGCCCTCGAGCAAAGTCGAGAACAGATGTTCTTAGCTATGGCCTACTATCAAGGTCAA
>JBCCBI010000454.1:0-4488 GCA_039034155.1 Deinococcota bacterium
GGCTAATAAGTAGCTTTAGGCTAATAAGTAGCTTTAGGCTAATAAGTAGCTTTAGGCTAATAAGTAGCTTTAGGCTAAACGTAGGAGGGCGACTATGGATGACATCAGCGTTCAACTGGCACACACGCCGGGTGCATTGGCACAGCTAGGTGAGGTTTTGGGTAACGCGGGCATCAGCCTTGAAGGTGGGGGCGTGTTTGTGCATGACGGTATAGGCGTGGCGCACTTTTTAGTGGAGGATGGTGCTGCGGCGGCTACTGCCCTAAATGCTGTGAATATAGATGTGATTGGATACAACCCTGTGCTCGTTCAGCGCTTACGCCAAGACCAGCCAGGGCAACTTGGCAAGCTTACCCGGCACATGGCAGATGCTGGCGTGAACATTGAGGTGATGTACAGCGACCACGACAATCAGCTTATTTTAGTTGTGGATGACATGGTTAAAGGGCAACAAGTATCAGACAAGTGGCAGCTCGAGCACACCACTTCTTAACTCAACTGACATAATTCTGCATAAACGTGCGAACTGTCTCTTCAAACGGGTTGCTTGCTGGAAAGCCTAGGTGGTTGGCAATCTCCGTTTCAAAGCGGGTGGGCCAGCTATTGATGAGCGTTTCTAACTCGGGTGCACGCTCAAAGCGAATGTGCTTACGTGCCTCGGGTCCAGCTACAGCCTCGAGCGCATCTATCATCTCCTGCACGGTCACCGTAATGCCCGGAATGTTGATGCCTCGGTAGCTGAGGTTAGTGGTCTCTACTGAGAGCGCATACTTCAAACTGGCAACTACCGCCTCCGGGCTGGTGAGCCAAACTTCCAAACTTGGGTCAACCGGACAGACGGCTTCCTGCCCAAAAAGAGGTTCGCGGATGATGCTACTGGCAAACGATGAAGCCGCTTTGTTAGGTTTACCGGGGCGTACGCTCACCGTAGGCAAGCGCAAACTGAGGCCGTCTAAATAGCCTTTGCGACTGTAGTCGTTAACTAGTAATTCGCTGATGGCCTTTTGAGTGCCATACGAACCTTGTGGCGTAAATGCTGTCATGTCGGTGATGACATCTGGCAAATTGCCACCATAGATAGCCAACGAGCTAGCAAAGATGATGCGGCTACCTGTGGAGGTGTGACGGAGAGCTTCAAGCACATTGCGAGTACCCTCTAAATTGACGCGCATCCCCAACTCAAAATCAGCCTCAGCGCCAGCACTTACCACAGCAGCCAAGTGATAAGTGGCATCGATACCCTTAGGGATAGTGTTCATGACGGCATCTGCATTGGTGATGTCTAGCTCGAGCTGCTGGACTCTAGGGTCATCTGGTAGGGGAACAGGGACAACGTCCGCCAAACTCAGTGCGGTGACAGCCTCATCTTGCAATAATGCTTTAGCTAAGTACTGACCTAAAAACCCAGCCGCGCCGGTGATGAGAATATGCATGGCTCGCCTCACGTTTCTATGATGGAGTTATATTGCTGTGACGTTACTATAACGTGATGACTTGCCAAGTTGTGGACGGTGCTGTGTTGCCTTATCCATGTAAGGCTTATTTGAGAGTCTAGGAGAGGCTACATGTCAACCCAAAACGTAAAACATGTGTTTGAGGTGTTTCCTATGCTCGAGACGCCCAGACTCATCCTGCGCGAGGTAGTCTCGAGCGATGCCCCTGCCCTCATTGGACTTGCCACCTACGACGGGTTTACTGCAACAAATGAGACGGAGGTGCTTACCATCCTCCGCAAAATTAATATCAATTACACCCAAGGTGACAGCATCCTGTGGGGAATTTGCTTGCGCAGCCCAGATACAACAAACCATGACACAACAAACCATGACACCAGCCCGGTGATAGGTTTGTGTAGCTATCACCGAGGTTACGCGAACAACGTGGGCGAAATTGGCTACGTGCTAGCGCCACAGCAGCGCGGTCAGGGCATTATGACAGAAGCTGTGACCTGCATTAGCGAGTTTGGTCTAAGAACCATGCAGCTTGATGCAGTTGTTGCGTATGTTGATGTCATCAACCCAGCTTCTGCAAACGTGCTCCAGCGTGCTGGTTTTCAGCAGCATGAACACAACACCCAAAACGAGACGCTTACGTTTATGAAGTATGCCTCCACTCGTGGCTAGGTCTTGGGTGATGGGCATCAAGTTGCTCTAAGACCAAACCCCAGAATCAACTCAGGGCGTCTCGTAAAGTTTGCGCGTAGTCCTCAGCGAGGGCGTCTACAGCAAATGCGCCTGCGGCCACTTCGGTCCCCGCTAAAAATTTAAGCTTGCTTTCGGTGCGAAGGCGCGGCAAAATTTCAATACGCATGCGGTAGTTATCCCATAGGGGTACAGGGCTGGGCGCTTGCTGAATCGCCATGACATAAGGCATAATTTTGTCAAAAATACGGTCGTAGGCACTTACGAGTGTATTGAGTGCATCAGCTAGTGAGGTCATCTCAGGCTTACTCAAGCTAGTTAAGTTGGTGTGCAAACGCTTGGGGATGGTGTAGGTTTCAAACGGATAGCGCGCCCAGAACGGTACAAGAATTGCCCAGCACTCATTCTCGTAAACTAAGCGGGTTTTATCAGCAAGGTCGTGGGCGACGAGTTTTCCTAAAATATCGCCGTGCTGTTGAACTTGATCGAGTTCTTGGGCAAGATAGGGCGGAATAAATGGATACGCGTAAATTTGTCCGTGTGAGTGATGGAGGGTGACGCCAACGTCTTCGCCACGATTTTCAAAGATAAGCACGTAGTCAATAGAGGCCCTCGAGCCTAAATCGCTCACCCGGTCACGCCACACCCAAATGAGGTGCTCGAGCTTCTGCAAACTAAATTCTGATAGTAGAGTGCTAGCATCTGCATCGTAAACAACTACCTCACAGATGCCATCACCGGGGGCAACTTGGCTGGGTGGGTTAGCAATATCTGGTAGCACGTCTGTAGGCGCAAGCGAGGGAAACTTGTTTTCGAACACGGCAATACCAAAATTTTCATAGGGCACTTCGGTCATCATCTTGCCGGGTAAGGTGGGCGCTAGCGGATTGTATTCAGGGGGCGGAAAAAACGTGCGGTCTTGCCTATGCGAGGCGACCATCACCCATTGCCCGCGCAGTGCGTGGTAGCGCATGTGGGGGGTGGGCGGGGTTCGGGCTTCGTCTAGCGGGAGTTGGGGAATGGGGGTGTTATCACTGCTGTAAAGGTAAAGCGGCCGTCCGTCTGGGCGTTTGAGGCTGTGCTTAAAGAGCCCTTCGGTGAGGCTCGTTACGTAGCTTGTTTGTGGCATAGCGCTAGCATACACGGTTTTGCCACCTTAACAGTTTGACTTAGATTGCTTAGCCTATCTCAGGGTATTTCGTTTCATTTCAGTCAAGATGCACGAGCATTAAAAGCTGCTTAAGTTGGCGTGTAATCAGATGAACTAAGAAATGAAGATGAGATAATTGATAGGTATTGCATCTGTAAGCCTCTTAAAACCTGCAAGTACTTCTTTGGTCCAAGATCCACATCATGTGGTATTTTCCAAATTGGAAGAGGAGCTACATATGAATAAGATTGCAAATGTCTTTGAAAGCAAGTTGATGAGTCGACGCAACTTTATCAAAAACATCGGCTTAACGGCATTAGGTATGACTGCTGGAAGTTCATTGCTTCACGCCTATGCGCAAACGTCGCAAGTTGAAGGAACATTGATAGACGTTAATGGCACAAGCTTGTTTCATGACGTTACAGGTGTAGGCACACCCATGCTTATGATGCATGGTGGGTTGGGACTAGATCACGCATATTTCAGACCAACATTAGATGATTGGGGCGAGTTTGCCGAACTTCATTTCTATGACCATAGAGGGAATGGACGCTCGGCAGCGCCTAGTAATTGGGATGATGTCACCCTCGACACTTACGTAGAAGATGCTGAAGCCTTGCGCCAAGCTTTGGGGTTGGACACCTTTATTTTGTATGGTCATTCTTATGGGGGATTTATTGCCCAAGAGTATGCGCTGCGGTATCAAGACCACTTAGCAGGCTTAATTTTGGCAAGTACAAGTCCCAATGTTGGCTACGCGCCTAATTTTCCTGCCTGGGCACCTGAAACAGGTTTGGACGCCATCAATAGAATTTTTAGTGGTCCCATGGAAAGTGATGAAGAATGGGCAGAAACGTGGGCAGCAGCATTACCTGTTTACTGGAAAAACCTTGACCCTAGTTTAGCTGCAGATATTCACAGCCGAACCAACTACAAAGCTGCTGCTTGGAACCGGGCGGCTATGTTGCTGGCTGACTACAACACATCAGGTAGATTGGAACAAGTCAACGTTCCTACGTTACTCCTTAGTGGACGCGAAGATTTTGTAACGGGTCCAACAGCTCATATGGATATGCATGCTGAACTACCTAACTCAAGCTTGGTTTTCTTTGAAGACAGTGGTCATTTTCCGTTCATTACTGAAAAGGATTACTACAAAACTGTTGTTGAAGATTGGGTTGGCAATCTGTAAGAAAA
>JBCCBI010000455.1:0-4466 GCA_039034155.1 Deinococcota bacterium
CTTGCCCACGGACTGGCAGTGCCGCGCCTGCGTGAGCTGTGTTCTGACAACCCGATGGCATCGTCATAGCACCAGGACGGGTGAACTTAATTGGCGACCACACCGACTATGTGGGTGGCTGGGTCATGCCGGCTGCCCTCACCCGCGTTACCGCAGTTGCTTACAGCCGCTCACCAGACGGTATGTTGGATGCTGTTTCCGCCAATGCCAGTGGGCGCATTAACTTTGATGTCAGCACCGTTACGCCAAACAATCCCGTGCAAGGCTGGGGCGGGTATTTAGCAGGCGTCGCGTGGGCACTCGCTGAGGAATTAACTGAGGCTAATGTCAGCCCGGCTGGTTTGACAGTTGCCATTGCTAGCGACGTTCCCACAGCATCAGGTTTGTCTAGCTCTGCATCACTGGAAGTGGCGATGGCTCGAGTTTGGCGCGAGATGCAAGGACTCAACCTAAATGACGTGCAACTTGCCCAACTGTGTAAACGCGCTGAAAACCTCTATGTGGGCGTGCCATCTGGCATTATGGATCAGTTTGCGTGCAGCGTGCCGGCACCGGGGCAAGCTATTCAGCTTGATTGCCAAGAGCTTAGCTACCAGGTTATTGGCATTCCACCCGAGTGGGCGTTTGTGATTTTAGATTCTGGGGCCAGCCGCAGCTTAGCAAGTTCTGCCTATGCCGAGCGGGTCAGTGAGTGTGAGCAGCTTGCGAAGAGGCTGTTTGATAGTGATGACATTCAAAGCCTACGCGACATGACCGCTAAGCAAGTTGATGGTTTAGACGGCGTGTTACAGCAACGCGCCCGCCATTTAGTTACCGAAAATGCACGTGTTAAGCAAGCTGCCCAAGCTTTAGGTGAAAGCGACATGGCAACTTTTGGCGAATTGATGACAGCCTCGCATAACTCTTTAAGAGATAATTATGCTGTCTCGAGCGGCGCCCTTGATAGCCTCGTTGAAACCAGCTTAACCGCACCCGGCTGCCACGGCTCGAGGCTTACTGGCGCAGGCTTTGGCGGGTGTACCGTGAGCTTGGTTGACCGCACGCAGGTAACTGCATTCAGCGACTACATCGCTAAAAATGCGCCAGCAGCTAGGCTTGTGACTGTGCTTTAAGGCATTTGTCCTACACCTTGCCAAAACAGAATGCGTGAGAAACTAACCCCTTGCTAGTTTTTATATTGAGCACTTTCTCGAGCATGTGGGTGAAAATGTAGTGCAGCACCAGTCCCGCCCTCATCAAGCGGACGTATGTCTAAACCGCCACCAAGTTGCATAGCTAGCGCTTCAACAACCGTCATGCCCAACGACGTTGATTGCTTTCTACGTTCTACAACGTCTTTCATAGATATCTGAATGCCGTTGTCAATTACACTAAGGCACACTTCATTGTTAAATTGGCTTAGATGTACAGTAAGCGTAGGGTTTGGTATCTTGTCTGGGAAAGCATGTTTTAATGCATTAGTAATAAGCTCATTTGCAATAAGCCCACAAGGAACAGCATCTTCAATGGTTAAAACAACTGGCTGAATATCATAAACAACCTTGATATGAGGTCTACCTATGCCCTCGAGAATGCTGTTTAAAAGTTGTTTTATATAAACACTAAACTCAATGCGGCTAAAAGATTTGTGTTCATACAGTGCTTTGTGTACCGCTGCTATAGCAGCAATCCGTCGTTGACTGCTCTTGATAGCTTCTTGTCCAGGTCCGTCAGGCACATTGCGTATTTGTAAATCAAGTAGAGACGCTACAACTTGCAGATTATTTTTAACTCGGTGATGGATTTCTTTAAGTAAGGCATCTTTTTCTTCAACTAATGCCTGAAGGGTAAGCTCTGCATTCTTCTGCTCAGTAACATCTTGAAAAACACCTCTTACATGCGTCACGGTGCCACCTTCAACAATAGGATCTCCAACAACACGTACCCAACGAGCGTTGTTTTTTGCTGTTATAAAGCGGCACAAAATGTCAAAAGAACGCTGCTCTGCAACTGCTTGTGCAAGCGCGTACTGAACTTTAAGTTGATCTTCTGGAGGGTAAAAATTAAGTGCAGACTCCAACTCAATTTGAAAATCAGGTTCAACTTCGTGAATGGCGAATACTTGATCTGTCCAAATAACATCGTTGGTTTGAACGTTGACTTCCCATCCTCCCAAACTTGCTATGGCTTGAGCATTGTTGAGGATATTTGTTAAGTAGCGTTCTTGAATTTCAGCTTTAACACGCTTCGTGATATCTAGTCCAATACCTAAAATTTTGTACGCCTGTCTGTTCGCACCAAACAAACCAATAAATTCCCACTGAGTGATATGTACACTACCGTCTTTGAAACGTTTTCGTAATGTTACGTGATAAGGCTGATGAGGGTGGGTAAAACAAAACTCAGCAGCTTCAACACACTTATGGTGATCTTCTGGAATAACAGCAAACAGAGAAGACGACCCTACAATGTCTTGACGCTCACGACCAACATCACGACAAAACGATGGGCTTACGTAAGAATATGTACCTTCACGCAAAATGGTGATGATATAGACGTGCTCGTTATGCAACAGAGCTTGGCTAATAGCCGGATTTGACAAAAGATCATCTGATTCGCTTAATTGCTTGTTGCGATCTGTAACGTTAACGTGCGTCCCAAACATACGTGTGGGCTTGCCTTGTTCATCTCGAAGCACTTGACCACGAGAGTGCATCCATACGGTACTACCATCTTTTGCATAAAAGCGTATGATTTGATCGTAAGGATACTCTTCATTAGCAAGATGCTGATCAAGATTGTTACGAGCAGCTAGCAAATCGTCGGGATGAACAAGTGTCTCCCAAGGAAGATTGCCATTCATCTCGTCCGGGGAGTAACCAAGTGTTTTCCAGAACTCATCGCTATACCATGCCTTACTAGGTTGCTGAGGGTCTCCAAACCATAAGACATCTACAGGCGACTTTTTGATAAAGTTGAAAATTGTTTTTTTATGACTCAGATGGTTATAAAATTCCTCTTCTAGACGATGTGTCATGGAAATCCTCCCACTTAGGTAGAGTTCAAAAGGTGGGAAGGTGCATGTGTTCCTACTAGGCAAACGTGAAACCAAGACAACACAAGCCCTTGCTACTAATTACGTACGTTCAATGACCATAAGCGATTAAGTTGAGTCAACCCCATAGTTGACAAGAAAGCCAAAAAAAACAAGTATTTACGTACTCCTATTTTTGCACACCTGAAGCGTGACTTTTTGGCAAAAGCCGAATGAACAACAATCAAAAAGTAATTTATATTGTACTCAAATTATCTTGAATTAGCGAGTCATGTCCTTACCGAACCCCTCCACATATAGAGTGTTTAAAAGTTCCCCTCGGGCAACATTTTGTTCAAACTCACCTGAGTAAAACTGTTAGTGTCCGTACACTTGCCAGATAATTGTATGAACAACGATCTACCCATGGTATCGTGTCTGTGTGCGGGTTCTTTTTATCGGCGACATCGTTGCAAAACACGGGGTTAAAACTGTCCAACAGTATTTGGCAGCACACCGCAGTGACTACGACTTTGTGATTGCCAACGGCGAAAACTGTGCGGGCGGAAACGGCATCACCCGGAAGTATTTTAAGCAATTGCGGGACGCTGGCGTAGACGTCATCACCTTGGGTAATCACACCTGGGACAATAAAGATGTCGTGGAACTTATTGGCGAAACCACCCACTTACTGCGCCCGGTAAACTATCTACGCGGTACGCCGGGGTTGGGTCATGCCAGTTTTAGCACGCCAGAAGGTCGCATTACAGTTGTGTCGTTAATTGGGCGCATTTTTATGGAACCGTACAGCAACCCGTTTCACGCAATTGATGATGTGCTCGAGCCACTCCCCGCTACCGACACCATCATTGTAGATTTTCACGCTGAAGCAACCTCTGAAAAAAAGACTATGGGCTACCACCTGCGTGGACGTGTTGCCGCTGTACTGGGTACGCACACCCACGTCCAAACAGCTGATGAAATGATTGCTGACGGGACAGCCTACCTAACCGATGTCGGCATGACCGGCGTGCAAGATTCTGCCATTGGCATGAGCTATGACGACGTTCATTACCGCTTTACCAAGCAAATGCCCAAACGCCTGAGCCCTGCTGAAGGGCCCTGTACATTATGTGGAGTGGCGCTCGAGCTGAAAAATGGCCGCTGCCAAAGTATTCAGCGGATTCAATGGCGCGCAGAGGAAGACGGCACATCCTCAGCTTAAGTTGCTTCTTTGTTGAGACGACAGCTTATGCATTTTATTTAAACAAGATAATTTACTAAGCCAAGTACACGACAAAAACCTGAGCACTTGAAGTAAAGGGAAATTAAGGGAAGCTTGCTGAAGGCAGTCAAGACCCTAAGGAAAAACGAAGACTTTCAGGTCTGTGGGACTTGATACGAATGGGCTTGATGCTGTGTTACCATTGTCTTACAAGTAAAGCCTAAGTGA
>JBCCBI010000456.1:0-4450 GCA_039034155.1 Deinococcota bacterium
CCTTGGACATGAAAGCTGGGATTACGACGAGTCTCGAGGCCGTCCGTATTCTCAAGTCTCTTAACAAATCGCTCATCGGCCCCGTCACGCTCCTAATTACCTCCGACGAAGAAATTGGTAGCCACAATTCCCGTGAGTTAATTGAACGCGAAGCCAAAGCCCATGACCGTGTGTTTGTGGTTGAACCGGGTAGGGAAGATGGTGCGTTTAAGACCGGGCGCAAAGGTGGCGGCGGGTTTAATGTGCACTTCAAAGGCATTAGCGCGCACGCAGGTAACAATCCGCAGGACGGTGCAAGCGCTTTGCGCGAACTGGCGCACTTTTTACTGTTTACAGAAACTTTGAACGATGCTGACAAGGCAACCAGTGTGAATTTAACTGTGGCAAGTGGGGGCAGCGTGAGCAATGTAATTGCAGAAGAAGCTACCGCCCGCATTGATATGCGCGTGTTGGAGTTACCTGAAAGTGAGCGGGTGATTGCGGCGCTAGGTGCGTATGAACCGAAAGACAGTCGGGTGAGTGTAGATGTTGAGGGTGGATTAAACAGACCGCCGCTCGAGCCAACCCCCACCAACCAAGCCCTATTCGAGCACGCCCAATCTTTAGCGGCGGCAATGGGAACCAACATTTTTGGCGCTGTAGTCGGTGGCGGGTCAGACGGTAACTTTACCTCTGCCTTGGGCATTCCCACGCTAGACGGCATGGGGTCAACCGGCGAAGGCCCTCACGCCCGCCACGAGCACATTCGCATTCATGACACGCTAGACCGACTCGCGTTGATGGCAGCCCTACTAGCTGCTGACCCGTCCTAAAAAGGTTTTTTGGATTATTAGTTAAGAGAAAGGGTAAAGTTTATGAGTTTGGCCATAGGTATAGCATTAGCACTAGCTAATCCGTTTAATTTAGGAACAGTTTCTGCTAAAAGTCAACAAAGTAGACGAGCAATTGTTGGCGATGTGATACTGGCGCAATCAGACACCTTCGGACCTCAAACTGTCCCCATGGCTTATGAAATTACAGATGAGCTAGCCAATCTGGGTATCGTTAGTGCTTTTGCTGGCGCTGCCGCCAACACAGATCTCTTAGGACCACAAGGACTTATTCGGCAAGGATTTATTGAAGTTTACTCAGATATTTATGTGGGTGGAAGTGGAGGGATACTAAACAGTGACGTGGACTTATTCAGTGCTGAAGATCGGATTGTGGCTACTGATGTTGCCCGTCCAGCTTTACGTGACCACCTTGTTTTCTCATATGAAAATACAGCGCGTGCTAGCGTCATGGGTGCCCACCCATTGTTTGACAATATCCAAAACGATCCGAATGATGAAACATGGATTCGTATTTACAATGCTATTGACCAACACCCTAGATTTGACGATCTAGTTAACTTAATTCAGGATACTGGCTTCTCACCTATTGGAGATTCTGTCCCTGGGAGCGAAGATCGTGTTGATTGGATATTCGAAATCGCGTTTGATCTCATTGACCAGTTTCTACATCCAGACGGCCGCCCCAAATCTTTGTAGCAGTTAGTCCGGGTATCAGTCTTCATGAAGCGGGATGTTCATAGGTCGTACGCCCCACGCTAGGGGCATGTTAAAGTCCTTGCGTGTTTCGTTTTAATGCGTTTGTGATGGTCTGCTGCGGCATCATCTTGAGTGCTGCACTGCCACCTTTGGGCTTGTATCCGCTGGCACTGGCACTTTGCCCGCTGTTTGTGCTGGTGGCAACCAGCGAACGGCCAAGAGCGGCGTTTAGCTATGGTTTCTGTTTTGGTATTGGTTTTTTTGCACTCTATCTAATATGGTTACCTGCCAGTTTTGCAGAACTTTACGGCATCTTTTTTTGGCTTCTCTACCCGCCTATGCTGGCAATTTTGGGTGTGTTTTGGGGCATCGTCACGGGGCTTAGCCGCTGGGTTGGTGGCTACGGGCAGCGCACGCTGTGGCTAGTGACCCTCGGTTGGGTGCTCATGGAATGGGCGCGCACGCAGGGTGCGTTTGGCTTTCCGTGGGGCACCCTGGGTTACATGTGGTTAGGCACGCCGCTGGCGCAACTGGCGGATATTGCGGGTGTTTACGGCCTCAGCTTACTCACGCTCGTGGTGGTGGCGTTATTAGCCTCACCATTTGCGAACGATGAACCCCCAGACGTGTTACTCACGGTTCGCTCGTTGTTACTAGCAGTGCTCATTTTGGGTGTGGCGTTTGGCTATGGTAGTTGGCGCGAGCGCAGCCTAGTTACTGCATCTGCTATGCCAAGCGAAATTACTGAGGCTGTGGATGCACTGCCTTATCAAGCCTTACTTGTGCAGGGCAATACAGACGCGTTTGGGCGGGTAGCAGGTGGCGAGAGCGAGGTGAGCCTCTACAGCCGCATGACCGAAAACGCTAAACGTGAGGTAGGGGAGGCTGCTAGCGACATTGACCTGGTGATTTTTCCGGAGTTTGTGGTGTCTAACAATAACCTCAGTTTTCCAGCCAGTGATGCTTACGCGCGTACCATGGGCCGGTTAAGTGAGGCCGTGGGGCCGTCGTCACTCATTACGGGTGGGGGGGCGCTCGAGGACAACCTCAGTTACAACAGTGCCTACAGTATTGCCAATGGTGGTGTGTACGACCGCTTTGACAAGGTCTACCTAGTACCTTTTGGCGAGATTTTCTTTTTGATTAACACTCGCGTCTTCCGCCCGGTTTACCGTGCTATTTTTGGTGCGTTTGGTCTGCCGATGCTCAGTAGTCGCAGCCCCGGTAGAGAAATTGATCCCTTGGCAATTCTGAATTCACAAGCGGGCGGTGAGGCGCTCACGGCGACCTACATTTG
This sequence comes from Deinococcota bacterium, assembly GCA_039034155.1. Lineage (GTDB taxonomy): Bacteria > Deinococcota > Deinococci > Deinococcales > Trueperaceae > JBCCBI01. Next base: position 2,827 of record JBCCBI010000456.1, read on the forward strand.
TTATGAATCTGTGTTTCCCCAAGTTGGGCGCGAGTTGGTGAATGAAGGCGCGCAGGTGCTAGTCAATATCTCCAATGATGCCTGGTTTGGACGCGGTGCCGGCGCGCGGCAGCACTTTTTGATGGGCAATATGCGGGCTATTGAAACGCGCCGTTACTTATTACGGGTGGGGAATGACGGCATCACTGCGCTTGTCAATCCATTGGGTGAGGTTGTTACGGAACTGCCCAGGGCTATTCAAGACACGCTTTTAGTCGGTTACGATTTACGTGAGGGGCGTACGCTCTATGTGCGGTTTGGGGACTGGCTGGTGTTGGTGGTGCTTATTGCGGTGTTGGTGTTGGGGACTCGAGGCTTACTCAACCAGCGTGGCTATCCTTAGTTTTTAATGTGCTGATGATAAATCTTACTCCGTAAAGTATACTTATACAGTGTAGGTTACATTAAAGTTGATGTTCTAAGTTTTGAGGAGGGTATATGAAGGACCACATAAAACACATAGTCATTATCAGTTTGGTGATGTGGGGGCTGGCGCAGGCGCAGGTTAGTGAAATTGTCGTTAGCTTTGAGAACGAAGGCCAAGCTGTGATGGGTACGCTTGCTGTGCCTAATGATGCCACAGATTATCCGCTTGTACTGCTGTTACACGGGTTTACTGGGACACGTGATGAGCTACCCGTACTTGGCACGGAGGAAGGCATGTTTAGTCGCAGCGCTCGAGTCCTAGCTGAGCAAGGCTACGCCAGTTTGCGCATTGACTTTCGCGGCTCAGGTGAGAGTGATGGTGAGTGGGCAGACACAACCTTTGGTGGACAAATTTCTGATGCCAGAGCTGCGCTAGACTATATTGAAACCTTGCCAGACGTTGACACTGCACGTATTGGGGTTATTGGCTTGAGCCAAGGCGGTCTGGTGGCGGCCAGTATTGCAGATGATCCTCGTGTTGCGTCGCTTATATTGTGGTCGCCTGTTGCTAACCCACCCTCAACTTACGCGACGATTGTTGGCACAGACGTGGTACAAGCTGCCTTACAAACTGAAGGTGCAACTACCTTCATGCTGCCCTGGGGAGAAGAAACAACCCTGGGGCGCGGTTTTTTTGATGGCTTATACGCTGTTGACCCTATTGCCGAGATTACTGCTTACAGTGGGCCACTTTTTGTCATTGTTGGTGCGCTAGACGATACGGTTGCGCCGCAACCCTACTACGGTCAGATTTATGTTGATTATCACAGTGGTGAAAGTAACTTGCTGGTGCTCGAGCAAGGTGATCACGTCTTCAACGTGCTCAGCACAGGATCAGAGTTACTAGATGAAGTCATTTCAGCAAGTGTGAGCTGGTTTGAAGAAACGCTTTAATCTTTAAATATCTGTTCCAACATTGCAGCGCCCACTGAACATTGAAAGTGGGCGCTGCTTGTGTTACTTAGACGAATGATATTAGCTTGTTATACCAGCTCCGACAAAAGGCATGATAAACTCACATCATGGGACGACTAGGACGGCCAAGTATCGAGGTTGCCGAGCAGGATAGTGTGGCAGATTTAAGAAAGGCATATCTAAGCAGTAAGTCGGCAGTAGAAAGTAGACGAATACAGGCAATATGGCTGTTGCGCTGCGGGAA
>JBCCBI010000457.1:0-4444 GCA_039034155.1 Deinococcota bacterium
AGCTTGAGGCTGAGCTGTCTCAGCAAGTACAGAGAGGTCATCTTCGGTAGGACGCTTAAAGACAACTAAGGTGATGTCGTCATAGATTGTGTGACCATCAACATGGTCATAAACAGCTCTTGTGATGGCATCGGTAATACCTTGAGCTGGTTGCTGCCAGTTTGCTTGAATGAGGTCAGTTAGCTTAGTTAGCCCAAATTGCTCATGACTGTCGTTTTCAGCTTCAGTAATGCCATCAGTAAATAACACAACACCTTCACCAGGGTTAAGCTCGAGCGTCTTTTCAGCAATAAACTGGCTGATGTCTGCTTCTAAACCTAGGGGCATCCCTAAATCCATAGTGTCAATGGTCTCAACCTGGCCGCCTTCACGGATGATGAGTACATACTCATGTTGCCCACTTAGTCGCAATTGACCCTGTTCATAATCAAGTAGTGACAGCGTTAAACTCTTATCAACTTGCATCCGTTCTAAGTTATCAAAGACGGTTTTGTTGAGCACGTTCATGATGCGTTTGGGATCGTGCTCGCCGCTTGACAGTAGCGTTCGTACGGCTGTTTGAGTCATGAGCATGAGCAGGCCACTTTCTAGCCCATGTCCAGTGACATCGCCAATGCCAAACCTAACGGTATCGCCGAGTTGCATAATGTCGTAATAGTCACCGCCAACTTGTTCAGCAGGTTTCATGTAGCTAGCAATATCTAGGTTACGAATGGCAGCAAGTTCATCATCTGCTGGCAGAAGCAGTTCTTGAATGCGTTGGGTGATTTGCAGTTCAGCTTGGGCTTGGGAGAGTTGATCGCGGTAGGCTTGTACTTCGCGTTCTTTCTCTCGTTGTTCGGTGATGTCATTAGCGACTAAGCCAATAGCAAAAAGCTCACCTTGTTTATCAATCATAGGAAATTTATTGACGTAGTAAATTTTGCCATTTGTACGGCTGGCTTCATAGGCGTGGGTTTTTTTGGTATCTCTAACGAGTACGTCAGTCCTTCTAATATCCTGGGCTATGGCTTCAGGTAAGAGTTCAAAATCGTCGCGTCCAATAACGTCTTTGGGTGACGCATGAGTTACAAGCTCACCGATGTTGTTGTTGGCTAAAATGTAGCAAAACTGTGTATCCTTAACCGATACGATGAGTGGTGCATTGTCAATTGTGGCGCGCAGAAGCTGGCGGCTTCTAGCAAGCTCTTCGCTGCGTTTCGTAACAGTCTCTTCCAAATTAGCAAGGAGTTGACGGTTAGCTGCAACAGGTGCCAGCAGCGATGATAAGGCGCTCAAGTAAGCACGCTCATCGTCTGAAAATACGTGTTTGTCCCGCCAATAAAAGCCAACTATGCTAATCACATCATCCGCTTGCGTTAAAGCCATAAATACTAAGCTGGCAAAACCGAGTTGTACATGCATAGTGCGTACAGATGAATCTAGAGTTGTATCGTTAGCAATATCTTCAACAATAAGCACACTATCTGGGCTATCCAGCCAGGTATCCATAGAAGGGAAGGCACCAATAGGGTAGCGGGTACCCGGTTGAACTGTGCTTTTATCCGAAGGTAAATAACTTGCTGCTAATTCAAAGGCAGCAAGTGTCTTTTGGTCATCGTAAACAGGATAGAGTACGGACGCGATTGTGTCTGCAGGTAGTGGCTCGAGGATGGCATGTAACATTTCATCAATGGTTTCAACACGGTTGAGGCTATCGCTTAGGGTGTTAAGACGCGCCAAGTTATCGTTAGCAACTTGTAATCCCAACTCGGCTTGCTTCATGTCCGTAATGTCTTGATGGATACCAACAAGCTTAACTACCTTGCCATCTTCAACAACAGGTTTACCAATGGACCGAACCCAACGATAATTGCCTTTGAGCGTGATGATTTCTAACTCAACATCGTAAGGTTCATGTGTCTTAATGGTATTCGCCATCGCACTTTCAATAGCTGCTGGGTCAACATAAAGAGAGACGGCAAGTTCAACGGTGAGTTCAGTATCATGAGATACTTCGGAGATGTCATAAATTTGTTTGGACCAGTAGAGTTCCTGCGTGACTAAGTCAAAGGACCAACCGCCCAACTTACCCATACTTTGGGCGTCCTCTAAGAACTGCTGGCTTTCAAGAAGTTGCGCTTCAACTTGTTTTGTGTCGGTGATATCTTGATATGTGCCAACGAGCTTAACAACCTCACTATCTTCAACAATGGGTTTACCAATTGACCGTGTCCAACGGCGGTTACCTTTGAGCGTGATGATTTCTAACTCAACATCATAGGGCTCGTGGGTCTCAATAGTGTTTGCCATGGCAGCTTCGATAGCTGTTGAGTCAACATAAAGAGAGGTGGCCAACTCAACACTAAGCTCTTGGTCGTAAGGTGTCTCACAGATGTCATAGATTTGCTTGGACCAATAGAGCTCTTGGGTGACTAAGTCAAACGACCAACCACCTAACTTGCCCATACTTTGGGCATCTTCTAAGAACTGCTGGCTCTCAAGAAGTTGAGCTTGTACTTGCTTCATGTCAGTTATATCTTGTTGCGTGCCAACAAGCTTAACTACCTTGCCATCTTCAAGGACAGGTTTGCCGATAGCGCGTACCCAACGGTGGTTCCCCTGAAGCGTAGTGATTTCCAGCTCGAGGTCATAAGCTTTGCTGTTATTGATAGCAGCTGCCATGGCATTTTGAAGTGTTGTGGTGTCTTTGTAAAACGACATTAAAAAAGGCGTTGTTAACTCACTATCGTAAGGCGCTTCCATAGTTTCATAAACTTGCTTTGACCAAGAAATTGCTTGGGTTACGACATCGAATGACCAGCCACCCAACTTACCCATACTCTGGGCATCTTCTAAGAATTGCTGACTTTCTAAAAGTTGGGCTTGCACCTGCTTCATGTCAGTGATGTCTTGATGGATACCCACCAACTTCACAACCTTGCCATCTTCAACAACAGGTTTCCCAATCGACCTCGTCCAACGACGATTGCCTTTAGGAGTTATAATTTCCAGCTCAACATCATAAGGTTCATGGGTCTCGAGCGTGTGGTTCATAGCAGCTTGAATGGCTGCTGGATCAACGTAAACAGAGACCGCAAGTTCAACCGTAAGTTCCGTGTCGTAAGACACTTCGGAGATGTCATAGACTTGCTTGGACCAGTAGAGTTCTTGGGTAACTAAGTCAAACGACCAGCCCCCCAGCTTGCCCATGCTTTGAGCATCTTCTAAGAACTGTTGGTTCTCTAATAATTGCGCTTGTACCTGCTTCATATCCGTGATGTCTTGATGGATACCTACCAACTTTACAACTTTGCCATCTTCAACGACAGGCTTACCAATCGACCTAACCCAACGGCGATTGCCTTTAAGGGTGATGATCTCTAATTCAACATCATAGGGCTCATGCGTCTCAATGGTGTTTGCCATGGCATTTTCAATGGCTGCTGGATCAACATAAACAGAGACGGCAAGTTCAACCGTAAGTTCCGTGTCGTAAGACACTTCGGAGATGTCATAGATTTGTTTGGACCAGTAAAGTTCTTGAGTGACTAGATCAAACGACCAGCCCCCCAACTTACCCATACTCTGGGCATCTTCTAAGAGCTGTTGATTTTCGTGCAAGGTAGCTTCGCTACGCTTGAGGTCAGTGATGTCGCGCGTGAATGCAATCACTTCATTGTCGTTGAGTTTGACCATACGGGTTTCACGGTGACGGGCTTCACCCTTAATGACAACGGTCATTTCAGACGTTTGCATCTCACCTGTTTTGAAGGCTGCGTTCAGCTTTGTATAACGTTGTTCAGCAATCTCAGGTTTGGCAAGTTCTTTTAAGGTTTTACCAATGATCTCCTCAGGTGAAAAAGAGGATGAAAAGTAACCAGCTGGCTTGTAATCAAGGTAGGTACCTTGCCGGTCATAGCGCGCGATGATGTCAGGGACAGCTTCGTAAAGTGCTTGTAAGCGGCTGCGCTCAGCTTCTAAAGCTTGTGCACTTTGCTTACGGTCAGTAATGTTGAACGCTAAGCCCATCATGCCCGTAATAGTACCAGTGGTGTCTTTAAGTGGCGCAAAATAACGCTCAAAATACTGTTCCGAGGATGGATAGTAGATTTCAAAAGTTAATTCTTCACCGCTAAGTGCTCGTTCAACATGAGGTATGATCTCAGGTATATCTTTGTAGAATGCAAATATTGATTGCCCAACGGCTTCGCCTGGTTGAATACCTATATGTGCTAGATCACGTCCTTCAGATAAGGTAATAGTGCCAGCTAAATCGGTGGCAAAAAGCATAACTGGTAAACCGTTCAACAACATCTGCAAGCGCTGTTCATTGTCAATAAGGCTGCGGCGCAAACGCTGCTCGTCCGTCACATCTCTACAAATAGATGCCCGCTGAGTCAGCGCGCCAGTGTTGTCACGCATCGCAAATGAGACAACTTGAGCTAAAAACGTGTCACCCGAG
>JBCCBI010000458.1:0-4408 GCA_039034155.1 Deinococcota bacterium
CTCGCGGGGTGCGGCCAAAGCAGTCTTCCAGCGTCTCATCGAGGCCACACTTGATCAAGAAGGCGACGACGTCGAGGAGACCTTTGTGCGCGGCCGTGTGCAGCGGAGTTTCTTTGTTGCGGTCGGGCTCGCATTGCGTTGGGCCGAGGCCGCAGCGTTCGACGAGGGCAGTGACAGCGTCCAGATCGCCGCGAGCACACGCGACGTGGAACCACGACCGGTTCCTTTCTGTGAATCCCTCGTTGGACTCGAGCAGTTCGTGACACACGTTGTCTTCGAGTAGTGCCGCGCCTGGCGCTTTCGCGAGAAACTCGACAACAGCGACCAGGGGTGCGAGGTACTTCACTTCTCTCGCCTCTTTGATGAGTCGCTCGCGCTCCACCTCGGTCGACATGCGCCGCGACTGCTGTGCCGAACGCTCGCCGATGACGTCGAAGAGGCGCGCGACGAGACCTTCGAGGTGCGCAAACTCCTCCGTGAGCATTGGGAGGCCAGTCCTGATCTTCGTCGCAGTCTCGGTCTTCTTCATCTTCTTCACAGCCTCGGCATCGTCGACGTCGTTGCGGACATTTTCATCTTTGGTCGGTAGATCAGGGTGAGAAGGAGCGGTCGTCTTCTTCTCCTCGTGTCCTTGGTCGAATGACGCCGACGATGCCGGCTGCCACCACTCTATGAAGCCGGCCACTTCCGCATAGCCATGTTGCTCAGCACACTGCATTGGCGTGCGACCATCAACGTCTTGCTTTGCCGAGTCGACGGTGCTGCGCCTAAGCAAGAGGGCGACGACCTCCATGTGGCCCCGTGCCGCGGCCACGTGCAGTGGCGTCTGCGCGTTAAGGTCTGGTTCGGCCTGCGTCGGGTCGAGGCCACAGCGCTCGATTAGCGCGGTTACGGTGTCGACGTCGCCATGAGCGCACGCCCCGTTACTGGTTGACAACGATGCTATTCGTGTGCAGGGCTTAGCGTCATCTATTGGTGCATTTCACCTAGAAGCAGATGTCAACACGCCAGCTGGTGCTGAGGCTATGGTGAAAGTTGCCAAAGAGCGCTATAACCGCGTTGATGGGCTCATCCACTTGGTGGGTAGCCACTGTGCCGGGCAAGTGCAAGACCTGCAACCAGATACCTACGACGATGTGTTTGATAGCAACATGCGCACGCTCTTTTACGCCACTAGAGCGGTGTTGCCCGAGCTACTTTCACGTAATCAAGGCTTCATAGCAGGTATTGCGTCCAAAGATGCGTGGTTGGGTTCAGGCACGGCGGGTGCAAGTTTGTTTGCGGCTGCCAAAAGTGCAGTGGCGACGTTTTTACATTCGCTCGATCAAGAGTTGCGTGGTACGAACATAGGTGTATCGATCATTTATCCAATGGACCTTGTTGATACTGCTGAAAACCGCCGCAATGTACCGCGCAAAGAACAAGGCTCACTCATTGATATTCGCCGTATTGCGGATATTATGGTGACCTCTGCACAGTTTGGGCCGGGCGCAAGGTTGGTAGATTTGCCTGTGTATCCCTCGAGCGTCACGACAGAAAATAATTAAAGGTAAGATCACCAATGCCTCAAAAAGTAATTGATCTACGTTCAGATACCGTCACCAAACCTACCTCCGCCATGCTCGAGGCGATGACTTCTGCCGCCCTTGGCGATGATGTTTACGCTGAAGACCCCACCGTCAACGAACTCCAAGCGGTTGTTGCTGAATTAGCAGGTTTTGAAGCGGGATTATTTTTGCCTACAGGCACTATGAGCAATCAAGCTGCCATTGCCGCTCACACTGAGCGCGGACAAGAAGTCATTGCCCCTTACGGCGCGCATATCTACGAATACGAACCAGGCGCGATGGCGGTGATTAGTAGCGCACTACCGCGACTTGTGCCTGCACCTTTGGGTGTGCCTGCTGTGGAGGACGTACAAGCTGCCATTCATACCAGTATTCACCAGACGCCAACGGGCTTGGTGGTGCTCGAGAACACTCATAACAAAGCCGGCGGCACCGTTGTGCCGTTAGACCGCTGCCATGCCATTGCTGAGGTTGCTAGAAATGCGGGTTTGCCTATTCATTTGGATGGTGCACGCGTCTGGAATGCGGCGGCTGCGCTAGACGTACCCTTAAAAGAGGTCTGTGCGCCGTTCGATTCCGTCTCGTTGTGTTTGAGTAAAGGCCTTGCTGCACCCGTAGGAACCGTGCTGGTAGGCTCAAAAGCGTTCATTGCCAAAGCTCACCGCTACCGCAAAACTTTGGGTGGGGGGATGCGTCAAGCGGGGGTCATTGCAGCTGCTGGGCTTGTTGCCGTGCAAACAATGACCTCACGCTTAGCTGATGACCACGCATGCGCTCGCCGTTTGGCAGAGGGGCTAGCGGACGTTGACGGCCTCAGCATAGACCTACAGACGGTCCAAACCAACATGATTTATTTTGGGGTAGATGCCACTGTAATGGGCGCGCCGCAGCTCGAGCACGCGATGGCATCACAAGGTGTGTTGTGCAACGCCCTTGGACCGAGTAGCATCCGCTTGGTGACGCATTACCAGATTGAGGATGCTGATATTGACCGTACCTTGAGTGTCATTGCTGATTGTCTAAAAACTGCTAGGACTGCGGAACCCGCACTATCAGCTTGATTCCAAACTGAGTTGGCATCATTAAAGATACAGAGATGCCATCTAACAAGTTAACTCACAACCATGACATCACCAACAACATCTGAAGATATTAAACACATCTATCTTTTAGCTTATCCGGCTGGGCATTCGCTCAGCCCAGTCATGCACAATGCAGCGTTAGGTGCTTTAGGCATTGAGGCACGTTATGACGCGTGGGAGGTGGCTCCAGAGGGGCTCGAGCACGCCGTCAATCAACTCCGTCAACCTCAGGTCTACGGAGCCAACGTCACTATCCCTCACAAACAAGCCGTCATGCCGCTCATGGATAGTCTCACTGAAGCGGCTACAGCAATTGGTGCAGTGAACACAATCGTCAATCAAGACGGGCTGCTTTTGGGGCACAATACGGATGCCATTGGTTACACGCGCGCGCTTACGGAAGATGCGGGAGTAGGGCTAGCGGGTCAACAGGTGCTCATTCTGGGCGCAGGTGGGGCTAGTCGGGCGATTGTTTACGCGTTATTGCAAGCTCAAGCTGCCTCAATTGATATTTATAACCGGACGGTAAGCAAAGCAGAGGCTTTAGTTGGTGCATTTGGGCATCTAGGAGATGTGCAGGTGGTGGGTGAGGTTGGGCTCGAGTCTACTGCTAAGCAGTCTAGCCTCATCATCAACACAACTTCAGTAGGTATGGAGCACGACGGCATTGCACCAGATATATCGCCATTAGCCACTGAGATGTTACCGGCAACGGGGTTTGTCAGTGACATCATCTACCGGCCTGCGGAAACACGCCTTTTACGTGAAGCACGCGCTAAAGGCTTGGCTACTCAAAACGGCTTGCCGATGCTGATTTACCAAGGTGTCGCGTCGTTTGAACGCTGGACAGGGCAGCGTCCAGATACTCAGGTAATGCTGCAAGCTGCACAGAAGGTACTCAGCCAAGCTAACTAAACTTCTAAGCCCATCCAGTGATAATCAAAATACTCACCGTCTAAAAAAATCTCTTTGCGCATGGTGCCTTCAATGGCAAAGCCTTCGCGCTCATAGAGGGTGATAGCTCTGGGGTTGTCGGTACGCACACGCAAGTTAATTTTTTTGATGATGTCTGTTTGTTTAGCCCATGCAGTAAGTGCGTCTACCATGAGCGTGCCAATACCTAGGCCCCAATAATTTTGTCGTACCGACATACCAAATTCACCGCTGTGACGGGTACGCGGCCGCTGCCCAGCAGAAAACGTGAGGATGCTGGCAATGCGCTCATCAATGAGGCCAAGCAAGTAAATTTGATTATCAGCGTCTTGGTAATTGTGCAGAATGTCGCGCTCTTCGCGCTCGCTCAAGTTAAACTCACCTGCACCAAAGGTGAGGAAGTCTGACTCGCCGCCGACATCGTTCAAATAACTCAAAATGCCCCTTGCGTCACCTACAGTGGCTTCACGAATGAGCAGACTAATTTCATCGTTAATAACATGTGTATGAGGTTGCATACGTGCCACTTTAACGCACTTGTGCAAAGATGACGCCATATTAATGATGACATCATACGGATGAAGTTGTTTTCAAAAGACGTTGAAATCTCTGTACATCATACAGATTGAGGGTGCAACTGTAGCCATCTTGTTCGTGACAAAACGAGCTTAAGGATGTAAACGTTTGTACCAGATACACAGAAATTTTAAGAGGTTGAGCCCTGATTATGCTGTTTAAGCCACAACGCCCGTGCACCTAATCCACACAGCAATATAGTCGCCCCAAAATAAAGGTGAACCCAAAAGTCCGGAAGGCTTACAAACA
>JBCCBI010000459.1:0-4395 GCA_039034155.1 Deinococcota bacterium
AATGCCGCTCTCAACGCCTTTTGTTTACTAACGCCCTTATCAGCATCTACCTCGAGCAGCTCGTATGTGCAGCCCATAGCAGGTTGATACTCGTTACGCACCAAAATTACAGGTACATCCAAGCCAAAATCGGCCCTTAGCTCGTCTAGCACCTGTTTAACTAAGGTGAGTTCGCTTTGCTGATGGTATGCGCTGGACAGGTAAACACGCCCACCCTGCAATAACCCACCCGCAATGTGCGTTTTGAGTGCATAGTACATAGATTGCTCGTTAGTTACATCACTATCACTCAAACGGCTGACAATGGCATCAGACTCGTCTAGCACAGCATTCCTATGGATGAAAATACTATCATCATCGCCATTTATTGCAGTGCTTTTATTCAGTTTTGACCAACTGTTTGGCGTGATGGTGAGCCGATGGTTATAGCTCGAGCTGTAGTGCCTGTAGTCATCATCGTTCAACTTTTTGTAGTTGGTACTTTGTGTTTTTCTCGCTGTAGTCGTGCAAAGTTCAACCAGCGGTGTCACAAACACTACGCTATCGCTGTCAGCAAACTCTTCACGAAGCATGGTGCTTTTGCCACCACCTACGGGATTTTGTAAAACTATGACAGCAGGCCCGTCAGGCAGTTGCTTACGAACATCGCCCCCCACGTCGCTAAGATAGCGTGCGTTCACGTCTATCACCTTGTCGAATTGTGCAGGGTCTAGCTGAGCTTTACAGTTAATGGCTTTGACAACGCGCTGCCGTTTAACCGCGTCTAGCACACCAATCTCTAAGCCATAGTCACGCTCGAGTGTCGAAACAAGCGCCCCAACCTCAGCAAGGTCGCCTTGGGAATATGACCAATCAGCACAACCCTGTGTTGACTCCAATGCATCATCAGCGCCCCACACACGCTGTTTAATATCAGTGATTGCAGCAATAGCCTCAGCCTGTGGTACGCCTAGCCTGCACGCTAGGTTCATCGTCCGCAAGGTCACATTGCGTCGCTCACCGTCTACAGGTTCCCAGCGCTCAAAAGCATCTACAACTTTTGCCCAGTCACCTGATGTAAACGCAGGGTTCACAGGGAGTGAAACAGGTTTAGGTGGGGTAGGGTCTAACTCAAATGCACTTAAAAGCTCATCACGGCTATAAACGATGCCGTTTGACTCTAAAAGCTGCGATTGTATAGGATTTTTTACATCTTTTACATGCAAAAAGCCTGGAATGCGCAACACACGTGCGCTATTTGTGACCGCTTTGTCACCATTAAAGAGTTTTGTAAGTTGACGTTGAACATGCTTAAACTCAGCAGGGGTAAAGGCACCATCTTCTACCAGCCAGTACGCTTGGAGCTTATACTCGAGGCTCGTTTGTACAATCTGAGACGGGCTAAGCGCTGCATTTTGCAGTAATCCCAAGTTGGTTAGGTTTCCCTCGGGTGGGTTGTCAAGGTCAACAAACAGCGCGTTAATGCCTGTGATGTGATGGTTTTGGGTAGCAAAGTACCGTTTAGGCTCACCTTTGCTATTTAGTTTTAGGTTGCCAGCGTCATCACGCTCATGCCAAGGGCGGCGGCTGGCAATTTTAGCAAGCACAGCAGTATCAACCTGATTAACCACGCTGTAGATGTTCCAGCCGTTGTTATTTAGACGTGCTAGACGTTCAAAGTCAGCTTCTAAATCATCAGGGTTGCTTACAAGTGACTTCGTTTTACCAGCTCGAATTAGGCGGTACTCGGTAGCAGCATCACGATGTATTAACTCGTAGTAGGTGATGAATTGCTCAAAGCTCTGCTGAGGCTTAGACATTTTCAGCCGCCTCGAGTAACTGCTTAGCCTCTAGCCTAAAACACTCCCAAGGGCTTGTTTTTGCGTCTGAGACAGTGTATAATGAGTCAAAATTCAACGCCAGGCTGTTGAAATCCCCTGTGTTACAGGCACAGGGTTTTTTATTTGTATAACAGGACTCAATAGGCTCAGCAAACAGAACACGCTTAGCAGCGTTCCTGTAAAGCACTACGTCATTTAATTGTTGGCTATGGATAGTGGCACAGGTGTTTATACACGGTGTGTAATTTGAGTATAATACGTCTTGACAATTATACTTCTGTTCTGTGCCCACGTTGACTCCGTGGGTTCTCTTTTGCATACTTATGTTTCCGTCCTGCTTGTCGGAGCAAAACCATAAGTAATTGTTAATTAGTGATTGCAGCTCGAGCCGCTATACCTTAAACTTACTTATGGCTTGCCTTAGGGATAACAAGTCTTCAAAATTCTGAGTGCCTTGTGTGGCAGCGCTCTCCCTGACCAAAGTTTGAGCGCGTACGTGGGGCACTTCTTTTTTTTCTGTAGAATTTCCCTAAAAAATCATCTACACAACTAAATTAGCACAATTTTCTAGCCGATGTCGTATACAGCTATCCTAATTTTCGCCGTCCTAGACGTTGACAACTAGCTTAACAACAGTCTTCTAGGCTCTTAAAACACCCTCCTTAAAGAATCAAAAAAGTAACCAACATGGTCTGTGGCATCGCGTTCTTTGCTTTCGCGTGTGGCGTCTATCACGTCCGATACAGGCTCACTAACGTGGTTTTGCCAGTTGCCTAATGCTATCTGTTCCCCTGCGTTGGCAAACGTGGCTAATTCGTCATCTGATAGGCTGTCTACCCAAACTAGGAATGCTTTTTCATCCCATTCTGTGATGCCGTCACAAAATTCTGATTGCATGTACCAGTACCTAAGATGCTGCAAGCTTTCAGGCTCGCTCTCATCCCTCTCAGCTATGAAGTACCAGCCTGGCTGCTTGCTAGTATTGCCAGCAGATGCCCTGTAATCGCTTTTATGACTGCTATAGCTTTCGCGGGACGTATTTGTTTGCAGAGGGTTAGTTACCCGCCGCCATAGCGCCGTCAGTGTTTGAGGCCGTGTGTTTATGTGTGTTGCTAGCTGGCTTTGCGGCTGTGTCATTGTCTCGACACGTGCTAGCCACTCGTTTGCTGTGTCCATATCTTCTTGAGTAGGCTCGTAGTGCTCTATCTCAGTACTCTCACGAGGTACAGGATGTTCGTCAGCATCAGCCTCGAGCCACTCGACATGAGCATCCACTGGTTCATCGTCAGCAAACATCACAGGGGCATCGTCTACAGGTTGCCAGTAAGCATCTATGACATCAGGCTCACCGTCTACCGTGTCCAGCTGCACAGGCTCCCAAGGCTCCATATCCCAACTCATGGCATATCCTCAGCATCTAAATAATCCCAAGTATCCATAACCATCTTCTCTTGCACTGTCACAGTGCGTTTATCACTGGTACACGTCCACACTTGCCGCTGTACGTTGCTTTTAACATCAGCATCATCTTTCACAAGAGCCTTAGCGTGCTGCATAGCCAGTGAACGAGATGCCCACACAACAGTTCTACGCTCTGATGTTGTCTTGACTGTCTCAGTTACTAGCCAAACCACGTAGCTACTCATGAGCGTAACGCTTTCCTAGTGGGCTGTTGTACTTGCCTTAACTGCCTTACTTGCGGCTGTGACGCGCCTTGTTGTGCTATTGCCTTAGCTTGTTGCAACTGCTTACGCCTTGAAATCTTATCCAGCTTATCCCCTTCATGACTTAAAGCACGCCGTACTTGATAAGCGCAAAAAAGACCAAAAGCAAGTACGAGAATAGACAGGGTAGCCGCCCTTGGTTGCCACCTTATCCACCAGTAGCCAATAAAAATAGCCCACAGAATAAGTGCTGAAACTTTTCCGTACCATCGCAAAGTTGCACGCTCGGTGCTTACCTGGGTAGGTGCAAGCACTCGAGCTTTTGTCTCTACAACCTCACCTGTAGATTCACTGACAACTGCCTTAATTTCTGGGATATTCGACAGTGCGCTAGCGGTTGCTGCTTGCTTAGCTTTGGCAACATTTCTAGCCTGTCCCTTAGCAACCAAAACAGGGGCATCTTTTTTATCAAGCGTGTGCAATACCCAAGCGCCGCTAGGGTCAACATCAATGTAAAAAGGTTGCTTAACATGTTCGTTAATCAGACCTTTGACATGGCCTGATGACGGGTTAACGTGCCAACTCACTAAGTTAGGTGCTTTTAAGGCTTTGCGCATGCTAGTTCACCACTCGAGGGGTGAGATTTTTTAACCCCGTACGTGCAGTACGTTGCGTGCTAGACGGTGAATCATCCGTCACAGTATCCAGTCCAGACCCCGTATACCCCGTATGGTTTGTGCTGGGTGTGCTGGGTTCATGCTCTACTGGTGACGCTTTTTGTGACGTGTTATAGCCGCCTACTAAGCCGCGTTTCCGCAGCTGTCGAATAAGCTTTCTACCCATTGAATCACTGTCACAAATACCCGCGTCTATAAGCGCACTGCTGTTAATCCACTCGAGCCGCTCACATA
>JBCCBI010000460.1:0-4387 GCA_039034155.1 Deinococcota bacterium
ATTTGTTAGTAGTGAGGTTTTGCCTCACGTTGGGCAGTGGTGGGATGACGGCATCTTCCCAAATGATTTTCCTAAAAAATGTGGCGAATTGGGCTTACTTGGCATGACGTTAAGTCCTGACCAGGGTGGTGCAGGCGCGTCTTACACAGCGTACGGGCTAGTCAACCAAGAAGTGGAATATGGCGATTCGGGCTTGCGCTCATTTACGAGTGTGCAGTCTAGCTTAGTGCTGGATCCTATTGCGCGTTACGCAACAGAAGCTATCAAAAAACGCTGGCTCACGCCGCTGATTCAGGGTGAGGCCGTCGGCTGTTTTAGCCTGACCGAACCCCACGGTGGCAGTGACCCCGTGAATATGAAAGTTACTGCTAAGCGTGTTGGCAATGACTACGTGCTATCCGGTCATAAACGCTGGGCTACTAACGCGGTCATTGCAGATGTAGCGGTTGTTTGGGCAATGAATGAAGAAACTGGCAAAGTTGCTGGGTTTGTGATTCCTACCGATACAGCCGGTATGGAAGTCATTGGTATTAACAACAAAGCGTCCATGCGGGTGTCGGTGAGTGCGGAAATTAAGTTACATGATGTGGTGGTGCCAGCTAGTAGTAAGCTCGAGGTTGACGGCCTACGCGGCCCGCTGAGTTGCTTAAACGGTGCCCGCTTTGGTATTTCTTTTGGGGTTGTGGGTGCTGGACAAGCCTGTTTTGATGAAGCAAGGGGCTATGTTGCTGACCGTTATATCTTTGGTGAACCCTTGGCTGCTAAACAACTCGTACAAGCCCAATTAGCAGATATGCTTGCTGACCTCACGAAAGCAGGGTTACTGGCCTATCACTTAGGGCGGCTTAAAGATGATGGCAAAGCCACGCCTGCCCACATTAGCTTAGGCAAGCGGGATAATACCCGTACTGCTGTGAGTGTTTCGAGGGCTGCCAGAGACATGCTTGGTGGCAACGGCATCTTAACTGACTATGCTGCTATGCGCCACATGACCAATCTCGAAAGCGTGAGTACGTACGAAGGTACTGACAGCGTTCATACGTTACTTCTTGGGCGGGAGATTACCGGCATCAATGCATTTTGATAGCTGCCCGATCAAGACAGCCATTTTAGTAAGCATATTTTAGAAGATGATGTCTTTGGCAGTCTTACCAACAATACGACTTAGTCAATTAATGAGTCGTTTGACACATCATGAATGTTGTCAACGTCTTTTAGAAGCTCCGCAAGTAACTCATCATCATGCTCACCTAAACGCGGTGGATGACGGTAGATAGGTGTGGGTTGGCCGTCAAGTTTTAGACCGGAAGATACGAGTGGAACATGTCCGAGGCTTGGGTGGACGATTTCTTGCACCATGGCTCGAGCCTGAGCTTGGGCGCTGTTTAAGGCGTCGTCAACGGTTGCAACAGGGGCAGCGGGGATGTTGGCTTTGCTGAGGGCCTCGAGCCACGCCTGCTGTGAACGTGTTTGAATAATCTCGCTAATCTGTGGAATAAGCTCATCACGGTGAATAACCCTGGCAGTGTTGGTCTGGAACCGTGCATCATCTGCCCAATCAGGTTTATTTAAAAGCTTGGCAAAGCTTGCAAATTGCCCATCATTCCCAACGGCAATAGCGATGGGTTCATCTGCTGTTATAAAGGTTTGGTAAGGAACAATATTGGGATGTGCGTTGCCTAAACGCGGCGGCGTTTGCCCACCTATGAGCGCATTACTCGCAACATTGATGAGACCTGCCAAGCCAGCCTCAAACAACGACGTTTCTACCTGCCGCACGTGCCCGGTTTGCGCGCGCTCAAAAAGTGCAGCCACAATTCCATATGCTGCGTTTAGTCCTGCAAGTACGTCGACCATTGCCACGCCCACTTTGTGTGGCTCGCCGTTGGGTGGACCGGTAATGCTCATAAGCCCCGTGGCAGCTTGCGCAAGCAGGTCGTAGCCAGGTTCATCAGCTAAGGGGCCACTACTGCCGTAACTGCTGATGGTTGCATAAATAAGTTGTGGGTTGATGGCTTTGGCATTGTCAACATCCAACCCTAAACTACTAGCAGTATCTGCTTGAAAGTTGTGAACAAGTACATCTGCCCGGCGAATGAGGGCACCCGCCAGCGCTTGACCTTGCTCACTTTTGAGGTCAAGTCGCAACGAGCGTTTGTTGCGGTTGATGCTTAAAAAGTAGGCACTCTCTTGGGGGTTTTCTGAAGCTTCATCACTAGAAGATGCATAAGGTGGCCCCCATGCACGGGTGTCGTCGCCTCGAGTTGGGTGCTCAACTTTGATAACATCGGCACCCATGTCGGCTAGCAGCATAGTGCAGTAGGGACCAGCCACGACCCTCGAGAAATCTGCTACGCATATGCCTTGCAGAGGTAAAGCTTGAGATGGTGTTGATGACTGAGTTGACCTTTGGGACATAGCTCAGTTTGTCATGCTTGCTAGCAGCGTGGTGTTAGGACTGTTTGGTTAAGCTGCGAGTTCTACCTCGCGCCCAGCAGCAGTTTCACCATCTATAACGAGTTTATCGATGTAGCTCGAGCTCATCAGTTGCAGGGCGCCCATGTACTTCAGCTCAAAGCTAACCACATCTCCCACACGCAGCCCAGCCTCATTAGTGGTGGCATCTAGCACCATCATGTCCGAACTGGCATCAATAATGCTCAGACGGCTGTCTTTGGGTGTGAGGTAGTTGGGTTGAATGTCCAGCACGCCAACATCTAAAATCACCCGGGTGGAATCTTTACGAGTTTTGCCAACCTCAGCTTGTTTGCCTTGTGGATTGGTGCCTAGCTTCCCACTGGGGACCATCGGCTTTTTGGCGACCTCAATAACCTCAGCATGAAGCTCAATGACATCTTGATAAAAGGTATCCAAAGGTTCACCTGAAACCAGATCATTACCAAAATACAAACTCTCGCCAATGCGGAAGTGATTCACAGATTCAGGCACGCTACCCTCAAAGAGCAAAGGTAATGTTACCGAAGTACCTGCCGAGACGAGTGGAATCGTCACGTTATAGGTTAACTCGGTGATGGTCTTGTACAAGCCAAGTTGCACCAGTTTGTCTTCGTTGGGTAGCACGCCGCTCAAACAGTTAAGGTTAGTGCCCAAGCCCAGCACGTGAATATTGGGTAGGTCAAACACTTGCGCCATAAACGGCACTAAGTCGTCCCGCATCACGCCTTCACGCAGGTCGCCCATCTCCATCATGATGATGATGTTGTGGTGTTTATCCTGGCGGACAGCCTCAGCCGAAAGCGCCTCAATGGTTTGTAGTTCGGTGTTAAAACTTACGTCGGCATAGCGCACCACGTCGGTAATGCTGCGTCGTGCTGGGGGTTTAATATACACCGTGCGCGTGGCTGGGTTAAGGGCTTTGACCCTTGCCAAGTTGCTAATGCGCGAGTCCAGCACTTCTTGGGGGTTAAGCGCAAGCACTTCACGCAAGTAGTCGTTGTTGCCACACAGTAATTTGGTAACAACACCCCAGTTGATGCCGTGGCTAGCAAAAAGATTATCAAATTGACGGTAATTGTGAGCAAGTTTGTCGCGATTTAAGGTGAGGTAGGCCATAACAGATTCCTTGGAAAGTAGTGAGTGTTAGCGTTGGAGTCGCATTTCTAGGTATTTAGTTTGAAAGCCCATAGCCGCATAAAGCTTGCGGGCAGGGTTATCTTCTTCGACATGGAGGGCGATGCTACCGGGTACTGCGTTTACCGCATGTTGCATCAGCGTTTTGCCTAGACCTTGGCCGCGAGTATCGCCATGGACAGCAATGTAAACCAGTATGTGCTCAGGAATATAGCCCTGCATACCTGTGTGGTTGAGGATGACAGCGCCAACGATGGTGTCGTCAGTAACGTTATTAGAAGATGTTTGTGATGAGCTACGCTGGGCCACAATCACTACGCCGCCTTTACCTTCAGCAGGGCTTGCTGCGTAGTCGAGGCAGCGTTCAATATCGATTAAATCATCGCCGTAGTCGCCCATGTGAACGTACAAAAACTGGGCGAGGTCAGCGCGTAAAGCTTCAAATTTAGCATGTGAACTGGCTGTCTCAAACGAGATAACCTCGAACTCTATAGATGCTGAAGTTATAGGTGTTTTAGCTGTTGTTGTAGCCATAAATGACCACACTCCTCTGATTCAAGTTGACATAGATATACCAAATGCTTAGTTGGTTTGATCTGTAATTGGAAATTTAAATCCTCAGTAAGCTTAGGTCAGTCACAAAAAGCTCAGTATCATGACAGATGAATAGTTACTGTGAACGTGCGCAATTTGCAATGGAATCCTCAGCAGATAGGCAGGTCGGGGCTCTTATCCGTCCCTCATGCGCAATTTAACCAAGGCTTCTAAGATGTGAGCTGTCGCGAACCCTGAGCCA
>JBCCBI010000461.1:0-4383 GCA_039034155.1 Deinococcota bacterium
CGTTTAATTTAGGGGGAAACATGTTAAGACTCATTACATCTAGATTGTTATTGTTGTTGCTTCTTGCCTTAGTTGCTTGTGGTCAGCAGCAAACACCATCTGCAGACAATACAGAGGAGGAGCTGGTCATTGCAATCAGTGATGATGGAATTCAGTTTTTAGATGGGGGTACTAGTAAGCAGTTAGTAGGTCCAACCACACGGACATATAATGTATATGTCATAGCTGGAAACAATTCTACTAACGCATTCTACACGGTGCAAATTAGAAATGACACTACACAGCCAATGTATTGGAGTGCCGTTTTTGGTCCTGCAAATAATACTGAATTCAACCTAGTAGGTGAGAGTAATGAGGGGTTGCTCTCTGGTGGGCCGTTAGCACCTGGTGCTACAGATACCATGACTTTAAATGTACAGTGTCATAGGTCGCCTACTAATCCTGGCTTTTACACTAGCTCAACTACCACAGGACTGAACATTCACTCGCCAGTTACTGGATCGTTTAGTGCAACGATAATTCGCGAATGCCACTTCCTGTAAATAGCAGGGAAATTGATTAACATCAGTATTATCTAGATATTCAATCTGAAACTAGTTTCAGTTCTTATGGGCAGCTATGCTAAAGTAGCTGCCCATGTCTTTTAGAGCGCGGATAATAGAATGCACTAGACTGAAATGTGATAAGTCAAGGCTAATATGATGCAATGCTGAATTGCCGCGAGTTGTATAGCATCCTGTTGTAAATCTCCCTTAAGCACCAGCGCCCGTTTACCGTCGTAGGTTAGTAAACTCCCATAAATATCCCGAAAACGACTTAGCAGCTTGCTTTGGCAGTGAACATAAAGCGCGTAGTGATCGTCATCGTGTATGCCTAAACGAATAGTGCTGCCAGATTTGCTAGCTGTTGTTAGATAGCTTGGCTGTCCCCATTTGAGGGTTTCTTCAAGCTTGCCCACGCCCTCTGTCTCAGCTGCAACTTCAAAGATGAGGTTGCGAAGATGATTTAGGTACGTGCGTTGGGGTTGGGGGTAGCTATCAAACACTGTCTTTACATCAGCGGGCATGTCTGGAATTGAGATTGGTGACAGGGTTGCTACAGATGTCATGGTTAACCTCCTCAGTTATAGGGTGATGCGAACTATATCATCACAACTCACATCACCTAGACATCAACTTAGTTGATGAAGACTTATTTGATGCCGATGTAGACGCTAACACCTTCAGCAGCGGTGTACATCTCAAAATCAGCATCATAGGCTCGAGCATGCTCGCAGTTAGGATCGGCAAAGTACGCCCAGATGGTCTGCCACGCTTGAATGGTGCAGGCAGGTGCAGGACCCTCTGCCTCAAAGACAAGGTACTTGCCAGCAGGAAGGGTGACGGGGGTGAGGGCATCATCTTGCACGTCACTACTAGCACCTAACGTCAAGGTGTAGTCTCCACTGACATCAGATTCATAGTCGCTGTAAACAGCATAAACCGCAGGTGAGCTTGCTTCGGGAATGCTCTGCGCGCCGCCTTGTTGTATAAACGTTTGCCACAGACCGGGAATGCGGCTAGTTTCTAGGTTGGACTCGAGCCCCTGATTGGTACGAACGGAGTTGCCAAGGATGCGGATGGGTGTGTCTTGTTGGGTTTGTTTCATGAGGTAAGTCTACGTAATAATGTGGACGCAAAATGTCCTAATTGGCTTTAGAATAAATATGTGTCAATCACCTTTGCCCGCTATTTGGATGTGCTCGGCTATTTGCAGTCAGGTAAGCGCGTCTCTGCCACGGACCTAGCTCAAAACTTAGGGGTGAGTACGAGGGCTGTGCGCCGTCATATCGACGAATTAAGACTATTAGGCTATGACATCACCTCGGTGCGCGGGCCGCAAGGTGGCTACCTTCTCCAAGGCGGCCTCAACCTTCTACCTATGAATTTTACAGATGACGAGGCGTTGGCCTTAAGTTACGGCTTGCTGCTCCTCAAAGACTCAGCTGAGCTTGGCAAGGTGAGCAGCAGTGCCTTAGCGCGTTTATTGCCCAGTTTGCCCAGACATGTTGCAGATAACTTGCAAGCTTTAAGCGATAGCGTGATGATGCCCCGGCCGCCATCACTTGTACGCGTACCCAGTGATGTGCTGATGCAGGTTAGTCGCGCAACGCGTGAACATGTGCGTGTGACTATGCGTTACCAAGCTGCAGGTGGCAGCAGCACCCAGCGTGAGATTGACCCTTACGCCATTGTGCACGTGCTGGGGCTTTGGTTTGTGGTGGGTTATTGCCACCTGCGCTGCGCACTTAGGACGTTTCGGGTTGACCGCATTGTCAACTTGACGCTCACAGAGATAACGTTTACGACAGCGCCGGAATTTGCTGAGCTGGATGTCCTCAATTTTGTGACCGACGGCATCGCTCGTAGTCAGCACGGCCGTACAGAGGTGATTATCGACCTTGATATGCCTTTGGAAGACGCCCAGGATGTGTTTCCAGCGGGATATGTGATCTTGCAAGCGCGTGATGAGGGTGTGCGGGTGACAGCGTATGTTAAGAGCACAGCGTTTATTGTGCAAACCATCAGCCGTTTAGCTGTGAGTTTTCGGATTGTGCAACCGGCGTCGTTAAAAGATGAGCTGAGACGGCATTTTGAGGGTGTTTTACAGCGGCTCGAGCAGGCCTGATAAGGATTCTGGTGATGACGCAACCAACTTCGCAGGAAACCAATCGAAATCCGTATGAAATCTCCTGAAGCGCCTTGTTAGCGTAACCTCTAGCTACATGCCCCTCCTAACAGGAGGGGCCAAGGGAGGTTGCCTTTCCGGATGTTGAAGATCGTTAACCTTATAGGCATAGCTAGGTGGTCAAGGGCGTTTTTAGGATCAACACTCGGAGAGCTTGTGAATAAACATTGGAAGTTATAGTGTTTACGTCGATATTGTCATCTAGAGCGCTTTATGTCGCCTTTGAGTCAGTGGCATCATCATTAGTGTCACTCTCACTTGAGGCAGCCTCCACAGATTTTGCCGCAGGCGGTAAAGGCACAAGGTAGCCAATCAAGAGCAACAAGCCACCTACGCTGGCGAAGGACACGGCTCTACCGAGGGTAGATACATCTGTAAGGTCAACTAAAAATAATTTGATGACCACTACAGCCAGCAGCAACATGCCCATGAGCCAAGGTGTGCGCCGTTGCCAACGCTTGGCTAGCAAAATAGCAATAAGTGCTAACGTCGCCCAAAAGATTGATACCAAAGATTGTGCCACTGCTGATGCATAAAGGTCCGCAGCACGAAACGCAACACCGGTAATGTGATGCAAGCTGCGCAAAAGCGTGGTGGTGAGCCAAGCAATGCTCAGTGCAACCAAAAGCCACAACCCTAGCTGCCGGACTTGACGTATGAGTTGCCGTTTCTGGAGTTGCCAAAGGTAGTAGCCAAGCAACCAGACCACGGCAATTGCAACGATGTCAAAAGGGTTAAGCAGTGGCACGTAAGGTAGTGGTGGAAACTCACCTGCATAGCCAAATGACATAAATGCTAACCACCCGCTGAGAACTAATGCAACCGGTGGCAACACAAGCGTATAGATGTTGTTAGCGTGTAGGTGAAGTTTAGCAAGGTGACGCTCAACTGATGGTTGTAGTGCAAGATAACCCAACACGAGCGTAGTGATGATTTCTAAAACGTTACGCCATTCGGGTTGGGTGCGTAGCGGGCTCACGGTAGCTAGCAGATAGACCGTCATGCACGCGCCAACAAAAAATAGTAGCCATAAGCTGATGAGACTGTAGGCTCGAGCCCACCCATGCCATTCACCAAAAACACCTTTGACCTGCGCTAACGCCGCTGGCTGATGGTTGATAATCACCCAAGCTAGTAGCACAAAAGTCACTCCCCAGATGATGATGATGCCGAGCATCCAAGCCGCCGGTATCTGTGCAGGCAACTGAAGAGAAGTGCTGTTTAGATCGATGTGGTTGCGTAGGACCAGCACCATGCTAGGCAGTAAGCCCAACGCCACGTTGCCCAGCGCGCGCCAGTTGGCGAGTTGTTGTCCTTTGATACACAAGTAAGCTGTAATAGCTAGAAATACAAGCACTAGGTAGCTTTGTAACAATCTAATGGCCGCTCTTGATTCTGCAAGCACCGATTCTGCAGGTAATAGCGTGGAGACAAGCCAGCCGTCTGGCTGAACCCACGTGTCTGCTACTCGCCCAACAAACAGCGTCCAACTCACCATCCCCAAAAAGAGCAGTAGTGAACTCAGGTGTTTTTCGACATGAGGTACGAGCTCACGATATTTATGCAGCAGCAAACTAATTGTTAGCAGAGATATGGCGAGTAAGGCCCGCATAAATAAGCTGTCTGGGTCTAATGGAAATGTCCTTATTGACAACC
>JBCCBI010000462.1:0-4371 GCA_039034155.1 Deinococcota bacterium
AGTGCATACTATTACGGTGCTTTGAAATACATTACACAAAAACAAGACCGCGTGTAAGTGCGGTCTTGTCCCAAAAAGCTTTTTAGGAGTTATACTTTAAGTCGAGAGTATGGCTTGGCCTAGCCTCCACCATTATCCGTATTGCCATCTGCTGCGATGTACTCCATAGGAGCGTTGGTATCTACGATTGAGGATTGCGAAGATTGTGGTGCAAGACTTACAGCCATTGCCAACGCAGCTAAACCAGCAACTAAAAGTTTTTTCATTTTTGTCTCCTGTCACGCCTTGTCCGAAAGGCGTTGGCAGGGTCAGACTTTGGGCCCAAGGACTGTGTCCCTGACCTGCTTTCTTGGTCTGTTTAGCAGGTAACTAGAGAATAGAATTTTGTGTGATTTGGCGTAGATTGCTCGGAAAACGGCCTAGCAAATAATTCCTTAAAATTTACTGAAGCTAAAAACAAGAGATGAAACGGCCAGCTCGTTGTAAATTCGTTGTAAAACCGTTGCTATGGTGTGCCTTAGTGAAGTTGGCAAAGTGTGCGCTTGAGCTAAGCGTTTACCTGTCTGGTGCGGGTATCCTGCGTAAAAACGCAGCTTTCGCTCTTAGCAACACGTGTTACTTCAACTCCGACTTTTCGTAAGGCCCTATATATGGCATTGCCATCTGGAGTTGCTCCAGCAACTTCAGATGCGAGCTAGGCGAGTCAAAACAAACCCACTCAGTGTGGGGTAACTTGTCCTAAAATTGCTAATACATGTGGGAAACTTACACAGCATTTCATTGGAGGTGCACTCCCCGTGGATGACCATGTGGACCCTGTCGACAACAGACACGCAAACGCTGGCAATGATGGCGCAACCCAGCAGGTAGTGGCAGAAGAGGTAGCTACGTATGAAACAACGCTGGCCTATTTTGTGCGGTTGGCACAGCCGGGTCGGGGAGATGGCGCAATGGGGCGTAGGTTGCAGGGCTTGTTTGTGCTGGAATTAGTGCAAGCAACAGACAGCTATGACCAAGCGTTTACGTTCCGCAAACCGGAAATCTGGCTAGCCTTTTTGGTAGATGTGATTGTTCGCTACAATGTCTCACTCGATCAACAACTTGCAGAAGACCTGGAGTTTTACTACAAAAGTGACTTTTTTGAATGGGAGGCATTGTGGCGGCAGCAGTTTCAGCGCAAGCTGGCGAGCTCCCTGCGAGAGTTGGATGCTGAACTTACCGACTTGGGCTTACCCCGGCTGGCAGCACTCACCATGCAGATGGTGCTGCACTACTTGCGCACATCTAAAAAGAGCCTCATTCGCCAGCAACTTGGCTCGTTGGTGAACGACTACCCGCTGGAAAATTTGCCCCTAGCAGAGATTTTCACCATGTTGCCGCGTCTAGAGCCTCTTAAAAAAGGTCGTTACGAGGCCATCCGCAAACGTTTTGAAAGCTTGCAGCAAGACATCGCTAAACCTTGGTGCGAGGTTGTGACGGCTTGGGCGGCGGAACTAGAGACACCCCTGCAAGGCCATCACACGGTTGCCTGTTTGCCAGCGGGACTGGCGGCGTTTCAACGCATTCATAAAGTGTTAACTCACCACTTGGGCTACAACACAGAAGGCTATTTGTTTGGGGTGTTTTACAAGCTTGCTACCGATGCCAGCCAAGGGCGTACGTGGTCTGCCCCAGCCCACTATGGCGGCAGTTTAATGCACGAATTCTTTGATATTTACACCGGGGGTAAGCACGAACTGGAGTTGGTGCGTTGGGGGCTAAGTGCGGGCTATTTAGATACCGTGACCTGGCTAGATACAGAGCTAGAAAAACGTAAATTTCCCGAGCTAGGTGATCCTGACAAGGGCTCAACTTGGTACGAGTATATTGACCAGCACGCCAATATTATTTACACCTTAGGACTTGCGTTTGCTACGGAGGTTGTGCGCCGTCTAACTGACGCTAGGCCATCACAAAGTGATAAGTCAGGTAAGGCGGGTGGTGGGCCGTCATCTAACCCAAAGGCTAAACCTGCTGTTGTGCCAGTAGCACGCCGCCACACGACCGATACCGAAACAGGAGCTGAAGGCCATGTTTGAAAGCGATTTTGAACGACTTATGCCGTTACTACGTTACTACCAGCACGCCCCACTGGACGCACCGTGGCAAGCTTGGCAGACTCGCAGCCTCACCTGGTTGCGCAATCAGGCCCGCTATCAGCGCTTGCCAGTGAACAGCTATCAGGAACCCTTGTCATTAGGTGGCTCGGTGGGGCAGAGCAGTTTGCTCATGCTGCGCTTGGTGGTGGAAAGTTTGCACGCGCTCAGCTTGGGGAACCATGTAGACGCCCTGACCATGCTCGCGCGGGTATTTGAATTGCCCGGTCAGGTAGACCCGTTTTACGGTGAAGCCTACAGCCTTGGCATGCAGCTAGCGCGCGCCCAAAACAATGACGCGTTGTACCAGCAGTTCACCGCCCGCTATCAAGAAAGCCGCCGCAACGTGGGCTTATTGCGCGGGGTACAAGGGCTCATGGGTGCAATGGATCCCGAGGTCGCCGAGGAACTTGCGGAGTTGATTGAGTTTCGCACGCCGCCAGAGCCAGCTTCTCAAGGGGCAGCTTCTCAAGACCCAGCTTCTCAAGACCCGGTTTCTCAAGGGGCAGCTTCTCATGATAACGATGATGGCGACAACAGCAACGGCAATAGTTTTGCCACTAGGGACGCTGCCGGAAATAATACTGCTGTAAATGACACCGTAAGCAATAACGCCTCGTTAGATGACACCTCGTTAGATGACACCTCATTAGATGACACCTCATTAGATGACATCTCATTAAATAACACTGCAACAGATAATCCGCAGGTGAGTGACACACGTGTAGCAATAGACTCAGCAGGTGATGCCGCCATAGATGACACAGGCCGCGCCTACAAAGATAGCCTCAACCCAGAAGGTGTCACGACCAGCATCACAACCAGCAGCAACGCGCTGATGCACCCAGACGACACAGAATACTTTGAGGAAGGTTTGTTAATGCCCCCGATTGCAGGTCCTGGAAGCTATGACACGATCTCAGCGGTGGATCACATTAAGGTCAAGGTGAGCGTGTTTTGCAGCGCGCCTGCTAAGGTGCTGGAATTTAGTGCGGCAATTTCTGGTGACCTCTACTGTTCTATGCAGAGACGGGTGCTTACCCTAGATGTCATGTTTGAACCCTACAAACCTGCTGAGATGCTCCTGCTGGAGGCTCGCGAGCATATTCGGGGAGTGCGGCTTTTGAACAAAACCCAACCGCCGCTTACCTTTAACCGTCGGCAAATCTTAGCCCGCGAAGGCTCTGGGGCCCGCTTGCGCCTAGAACTGCGTACGCCTGTCGCGTGGACAGAACTAGAAGGGTTGTTTGACGGCCCAGCGTTTTGGCAACAACTGGCTCAGATTGTTATTTTACTTTAACGTGATTGTAAAGTAATGTGTTTGCTATTACTTTACACATTAAGCATTTTTTAAACATGTAGACTTAAATCATAATACATTTGTTCTGTGTATTGATGCCTTGCCCAGAGCATCACACGTACAATCCCCTAACGTATGATGAAACCAGACATGATGGGTAAGCTAGCAGCTAGGACAGCACGTAAGACGCTACAGCGCGAGATGGCTGTGCAGCGTTGTGTTGCACAAGTGCGCCACACCAACGGTGATGTGATTGGAACAGCCTTTTTGGTGCGTCCAAGCTACCTCCTCACCTGTGCCCACGTCGTTGATGAAGCGCTTCAAGATGATGCGCTTCAAGATGATGTGCTTCAAGATGATGCCCTTCAAGGTAGTCCTCTTGGAGGTAATCCTCTCAGAGGTGACACCCCTAGAAACGATAGCCTCGGGGCAGATAACCTCGCAGCAGATAGCCTCGGAGTAAATAACCTCGCAGCACGTAAGCCCACCTCGAGCAGCTTCGCAAGTTCCCGCATCCTCAATCAAGATACCTACAGCGAAGATATTTACAACATGGATGCTTATACCAAAGATGCTTATAGCGAAGATGCTTATACCAAAGCGCCGCTAGCCTCAGATGTATCAGTTTTAGATGTATCAGTTTCAGACAGGCTAGTGCTAGGCAGCTTGGTTAAGGTTCACTTTCCTAGTTTGAACCAGAGCATAACAGCGCGGGTGTGTCACTATGTGCCGAACGAGGTACAGCCAACAGGTGTCTATGACATTGCGGTGCTCGAGCTAGACCAACCTATTAACTTGCAGCCCTTGCGCGTGTTTGCCCAGCTTAGTGGCGCAGGTGATGACGGAACGGTTGATTACAAAGCCGTTGGTTTTCCCAAAAATGCCGCTAACCTAGATCCCCAAAACCTTCTAACGGCAGAGTGGTTACAGGCGAGC
>JBCCBI010000463.1:0-4366 GCA_039034155.1 Deinococcota bacterium
CGTTTCCACGTTTTATGGCACGTTTCTCAATCCCAATGAACTTACGACACCAAAAGCAATATCAAGTTGCTAGTTTATCTAAGTTCCACTATAAGTTTAGACATGCTTACATAGTTACATGTAACCATGGTTACTAGGTGACATAATTACGTTGCAACGTGCTTACCTGTTTACAGGTTAATCTGCTTCCACGTAGTCCCGAATCAACCGCTCGAGCACGCTGGTAATATCCTCATCATCTTCTTCAAGGGTAACTTTAGCTTTGAAGCGTTTGTGTAAGTCTTTGGGAATCTGGGCAGACACTTGGCTGTAGTCAGGGTTGCCGCGCCTGGCTGGGGTGCGCGCTGCTGGGGCAGCGGGCAGGGTAGGGGAGACCTCAGGTTCTGGCGTTGCGGCTGGGGCTGCCTCGTCACTAGGGTCACTGTATTTGCTACGCCGAGGTGTTTTTTTAACCGGTTTAGCGTTACGCTTGGTGGGATCAAAGGCCATCAAAGACCTCCCGGGCAAAGCGTTCAAACTCGAGCCAGGCACGCATACCCCCTGTGTGACCGGAGTCATCCACAGAAGTTCCCTCGAGGCGGGCGTATTCATAAGCTTTGCGCTTTCTCAGGATGGTGTCAGCTGTGGTGAGCCCAGCATCCCGCAACGCTTTTTGCACGTTGGCACCATCAGATAAGTTGGCAGGTGGGGCTGCGTTGACAACCGCTACAACCGCTGTTTTACGCCCTTCCAGCGCAGGTAACGTCATAAGCGCTGCGTCAAGGGCGTCGATGTTGGTGGTGACAGGAATTACTGCCATGTCGAGCGTATCGCCCAAGGCATTGAGGTCTTCAACTTCTGGGTGCGCTTCGGTATCAAAAACAATTGTGTCAGCTTCCCAAGGATCTGTGGGATAGGTGACCGGAAAGGGAAACCCTTCACCGCTAGCTTGCCAGCGGTGGCAACTTTCAATAGGGTCACCGTCAACCAGTTGCACATCACTACCGTGCCGGTGAAAGTAAAACGCCGTGTGAACACTGAGCGCAGTTTTACCCACGCCACCTTTAAGACTTACAAAACCAACCCGCATGATTCAAGCATAACAAGCATGGTGTCATGGAGACGTGAAAACTTGACGACATGACTACATGTAACCATGTTTTTATGTAATTTTGCTTCACCATAGTCTGTGTTTGAAATGTTGACCTCTAGGACTATCTTGAAAACCACATCCGTGCTTGCACTAGCATGAGATCATTCGTGTCCACACAGCAACTACCCTAGTATCTTAGGGATGCTCTAAGTCAGTTATCCTTTGTCTCGTGCTATAGACTGAGTCTATATGTCCGGCATCCTACTAATTGAAGATGACCCAGATCTGACTAAAATTGTGACGGGTTATCTTGAGAAAAATCACTTTGATGTACACCATGCGAGCGATGGTGCCACTGGCTTGTCTTATGCTTTGGAACGTTCACCTGAGCTTGTTTTGCTGGACTGGATGCTACCTGAACTTGATGGGGTAGAGGTACTCAAACGCTTACGCCAACAGACAACCCTGCCTGTCATCATGATCACGGCACGCACCGAAGAAATTGATCGTGTATTAGGCTTGGAACTTGGAGCAGACGACTACCTTATTAAACCCTTTAGTATTCGTGAACTTTTAGCACGTATTAGGGCTGTACTTCGTCGTACACAGCAACAAGCAGATGTAGCTACATCATCCACAGAACTTTTAAAACATCAACATTTCGTAATCAACTTAGCCAAACATGAAGTGACATGTGGTCATGAAACACTATTGCTGACCAGCCTCGAGTTTGAACTACTTGTAACCTTTGCTCGAGCCCAAGGTCATGTGTTTAGTCGTGACCTACTTATTGATAAAATTTGGGGGCGCGACTTTCAAGGTGTTGACCGCGTTGTTGATGTTCACGTATCAAGCTTGCGCCGCAAGCTTCAGCAGTGTTGTGGTCAGGACGTCTTTCAAACACTCCGGGGCATAGGCTATAAATTGCTTGAAACCGTTCCCTAGGCATTGTAGTGTCATCATCTTAGCTGTGAGCAAGCTCGGTTTATTCCCGCGTATTTTACTAGCCTTCTTACTCGTTATTGCTGTGGCGAGCATCATGTTGTTTGTGATTGGTTTTGCTGTTGGCCCGAACTTGCTAGAAGCCCATCTTGAAAGCATGGGGTTACAGCCTGACACCACAACACCAGGCGTTGAAGCTATGCTCACCGACTTGCGCATCAACTACCGCAAAGCGCTCACCCAGTCGCTTCTTTGGGCCATTTTGGTTGCACTCATTGTGGGCAGTGCGATAAGTGTCTTGCTAAGCTCACAAATCGTTACACCCTTACGCCGTTTACGCACAGCTAGCCACGCTATAGCCGCAGGTCGCTACGAACAACGCCTCAACTACAGCGGTGCCAGCGAAATTACGGCTTTGGTCAACGATTTTAATCAGATGGCAACTGCGCTTGAAGTTACCGAACACCAGCGCCTTTATTTAATGCGCAGTCTAGGACATGAACTGCGCACCCCACTCATGAACTTACGCGGCTATCTCGAGGGGATTCAAGACGGTGTTTTTGATGCTGATAGCGACACCTTTGCTGCCGTCCAACGTCAAGTCGAACGCCTTGAACGACTCATCAACGATTTGTCACTCTTGGCGCGCGTAGAAGCCCAACAAGAGCGCATTGAACCTGAACTAGTAGCTGCTAAAGACATTTGTGAACGCGCTATGCAGGCTGTACTTCCTTTGTTTTTACACGCTGGCATCAACCTGAGTTGTGACGCCGTACCAGCAGAGCACGTTATCTTCGCCGATCCTCTACGGGTCGAGCAAATTCTCAATATCCTTTTATCTAACGCACTCCGTCACACAGCTCGTGGTGGCAACGTGCGCTTGTGGACGACAAAAGCTGGCACAAACACCACCTTTCACGTCCAAGACGATGGCGAGGGGATTGCAACCGAAGCACTGCCTCACATTTTTGAGCGCTTTTACAGAGCTGATACCGCACGTTCTCATGCCGGGGGTAGTGGCATTGGCTTAACAATTGCACAGCACTTCGTAAACGCTCAACAGGGACAGCTATATGTTGAGAGTCACCCTGGTCAGGGAAGTCACTTTTGGTTTAACCTACCTTCTACACAACCTTCGCACATAGCTTAAACGGCACGCCCCAGCACACGTTAGTGCATCCAACATATAGTCGTACGGCAATGTAGTTGTATCATACAACCATATTCTGATAAGCTTGTGCTGTGAATGCAGATCAACTTCAAATTACGATGATGCAGTTTGTTCGCAGTTTTGGTCTGCACCAACCTGAACAAACACCTTGCGGTCAAGCCTTAAGTGTTTCAGAAGCTTACGCTCTGACCACTCTTGCTGACACCAGTCCACTCAATCAAAAAGACCTCAGTGCTCAACTTAGCTTAGAAAAGAGTTCCGTAAGCCGTTTAGTGCGTAAGCTCGAGCAACGTGGCTGGATTGAACGTAGTCACAATCAGCAGGATGGCCGTAGCAAGTTACTCGCCTTAAGCAAAGCAGGGCGAGATGTTGTCAACCAACTTCAACAGGCACGAAGCACAAAGTTCGATGAAATTTTTGCACGCATCCCTACATCCGAGCGCCAAGTTGTTTTAAGTAGCCTTACAACTCTCATTCACGCCTGTGATCAGGTAGCCAAGGAGTCGTCACGATGAAGTATCTAAGTCTGTTCGCCTTTTTAATTCTCAGTATTGGTGTTGCCCAACATCAACACCAACATCAAGAAGGACATACACATTCAGCACCCACTGATGGTGCAGCATCTGCTTACATAGAACAAGCTAATAGTCCCATTGCAGGCTTAAGCCAACCTGAAATTAATGATCTTTTGGCAGGGCGCGGTATGGGCTTTGCACGTACTGCAGAACTCACCAGCTACCCAGGCCCAACCCACCTACTCGAGCTACAAACACAGCTTCGCTTATCCGCCCAACAAATTGAGGGTATAGAAACCATTAAGCAAGACATGCAACGTAACGCCCAAGCTTTAGGTGAGCGCATCGTAGCGGCAGAGCGCGTTCTGAGTACTGCCTTTCGCACCGGCACAATCACTGACACGGAACTCACTGCCCAGACGGCTGAGCTTGCCACTCTTTATGGCGAATTGCGCGCAGTCCACCTATCTGCTCATCTCAAAGTTACCCCGCTACTTTCGGAACAACAAATCCTTAGATACGACGAGCTACGTGGCTACCGCTAATCCCACACGGGCCATCCTACAAAGCTACGCTTAAACGCCTGTGGAGCAGCAACAAATAAATACCCTGAGCCAGTTGTCAACCGGCTCAGGGTATCTTTCGTTAGTAGGTTTGTGACGTTTA
>JBCCBI010000464.1:0-4337 GCA_039034155.1 Deinococcota bacterium
AATTAAAATAGTGAGCTTGTCTGGTTGGGCTAGGGTGAGTTCCACCTCGGTCACAACAGCGGTTAAGGTCACATCTGGTACGGCAATTTGCGGGTTAGACGCATAACTTAACAACATCAGGCAAAATAATGATGCACACAATAGCGTCTTACAAGGCACCTGCTGCATGGTTGCAGCGTGCCCGTTAGGGGCTATAAAACTCATCAGTCTCCTTGGGAAGCTTGGGGCTGGGTTCTCGTCTGTGAGCACTCATAAATTGTGCTGACAACATTGCGTATCGCACCAAGCATGACGATTATGTCTTAAAACGTACTTACACACAATCCCACAAGTGCGGGGTAATTTTCAGGCTTACTGATTAATTCAGGCTGTAACAGCAAGCTGCTGCAAGTACATTGCCTCATCATCGTAGACAACCAAAAGATGAGAAAGCCGCGTCATCAGCTCATCATATTGCCATCTTGATGAACGCCATCTTTCTGGCCTTTACTCTAACAAGGTAGGTTTTACACTGATAGCTAATATTCAACACACACTAAGTTAGTAGTGCTGCTGTAAACATCCCCTCGAGCAGGTCAGCGTTAAACTCTGAGAGATTCACGTTAACCATCCTCGTGCTAAGTTGCTCGAGGCTACCTACTTTTGTAAAGGAGAGCGTTATGCCAACACGTTCAGCAAGTGCCATTTGGGAGGGCAACTTAGCCCAAGGTCAAGGGTCACTACAAACTGCGAGCGGGTCTGTCTCAGGTAAGTATTCGTTTCCCTCGAGGTTTGAAGACGGCACTGGCACCAACCCCGAAGAGCTTATTGCTGCCGCTCACGCTGCCTGCTACGCGATGGCATTTTCCCATGAACTATCCCAAGCAGGCTTTACACCTACCAAGGTAGACGCCTCGGCAGATGTTCACTTAGAGCAAGTTGAAGGTGGCTTTGCCATCACCAAAATAGACTTAACCTGTGAAGGGGATGTACCCGGTATTGATGAGGCTAAGTTTCAAGAAATTGCGACGGCTGCAAAAAATGGCTGTCCGGTGTCAAAAGCGTTGGCAGGACCAGAGATTAGCCTCAACGCCACGCTCAAAAGCTAAGTTGATGCTGTAAACATCATCAGGAACATCGTTCAAAAGCGACATGGATCAAACGACTACGCGCAGTATGCTCATCAATGAGTACATTGCGTTTTAATTAGAAGAGACATTACGTCAAATACTAACGTGTTACACAGCAACGCTCTCCATAATTCTGTATTGTTCCAGCCTTTCCCAAGCCATCTAAAGTAGTCTTAAATCATGACAGTTAGTTCAGACATTTACTATCAACAAGGTTTTGCTGGTGCTGATCGCCCTGCTGCCGCAATCCTCTACGACCAAGCCTTTGGTAGTAAGTTGGGTGTTGCCATTCCTAATCGTGAAACGCGGCTGGCGGTGCTCGAGCACAGTTTCCAGCCTCAGTTTTGCATCGCCGCTTTTGAAGCTGATCGTTTAGTGGGTCTCGCAGGGTTTCACACTGCTGAGGGGTCACTTACTGGCGGGACGCTTTCCGGAAACATGCCCGAAACAGCCCCAAAGCTTGGTCTTTGGGGCGGCTTGCGTGCAGCACTTATATTGGCACTCTACGAACGCAAAGCACAGCCCGGTGAACTGCTCATGGACGGGCTAGTGGTGCATGAAGATATGCGTGGGCGCGGGGTGGGTAGTAAGTTGCTCGAGCGCCTCACCCAATACGGTCACGAGCACGGCTTTGACTATATCCGCCTCAACGTCATTAACACTAACCCCGCCGCCAAACGCCTTTACGAACGGCGCGGCTTTCAGGAAGTTCGCACCACAACATTTCCCTACCTCAAGTGGTTGTTAGGGTTTTCTGCTGAGACAACGATGCATTTCCCCTTGAACATATCACCCACTGACAAAACACAATAATCCCAATAGATGCCATTAACATCCTCAACATTGTCTCTATGCAGCTCAGTTCATGATGTTATGTCAGACAAGAAAATTTGACACTTACAATGCTGCTTAACATAACTGCTTTGATGATGACCTAAACATTAAGCTAGAGGCGTTCGTCATAGCGGCGAGTAGATAATTCTAGCAGACGCTCTTGAGCATTGAGTCGGTTCTGCCCCGACTTGCGTTTGACCCGGCGGTAGCTGCCATCACTGCGTAACTCGCGGGCTTTTTCGTTATCTCGCAAAAGCAAGTCCAGCACGTTCATAACTTTACGTTTGAGGGTGCCGTCCTCAATTGGGAAAACCGCTTCCACCCGGCGGTTGAGGTTGCGCTGCATCCAGTCAGCCGAACCTAAATAGATGTCGTCAGAACCCTTGTTTTGGAAGTAGAAGATTCTCGAGTGCTCTAAAAACCTACCAACAACGGCCCGCACGCGAATGTTCTCACTTACGTTTTTCACATCGGGTAACAAACAGCAAATACCGCGCACAATTAAATCAATTTGCACCCCTGCTTTAGACGCTCGGTAAAGCGCGTGGATTACCTCTGGATCAACCAATGAATTCATCTTGGCAATAATCCGCGCAGGTGTGCCTGTTTTAGCGTGACCAGCCTCACGCTCAATCGCTGCAATGAGGTTCGTACGAAGTGTTTTGGGAGCCACCCAAAGCTTGCGCCAGGTTTGCTGCTTGGAAAACCCGGTAAGGTAGTTGAGCATTTCTGAGGTATCTGCTGTAATGTCTGGATCGCAAGACAGCAGCGCCATGTCTGTGTAGAGGCTGCTGGTGCTGGGGTTGTAGTTGCCCGTGCCAAGGTGGACGTAGCGGCGAATTTCATCGCCTTCACGGCGCACAATCAAAAGGGTTTTACAGTGAGTTTTGAGCCCTACGAGCCCATACACTACGTGGACGCCTGCCCGCTCTAACTCACGCGCCCAAACAATGTTATTGGCTTCATCAAAGCGGGCTTTGAGTTCAACCAGGGCGGTCACTAACTTACCGTTACCAGCAGCTTTAGCTAAAGCTGCGACCACTGGCGAGTTACGCCCTACGCGGTAGAGGGTTTGCTTAATGGCCAGCACGTCTGGGTCTTCAGCAGCTTGCTCGAGCAAATTTAACACCGCATCAAAACTGTGAAACGGGTGATGAACGAGAATATCCTGCTCGCGAATGGCCGCAAAAATATCTGTTTGACCCCAATACTCGCTGGGCATGTGCATGTGAAATGGCTTAAACCGTAAGTCAGGAATATCTAGCTGCGCCAGTTGCATAAAATCGCTAGCGTTGAGGTAGTTCGGGATCTCGTAGACATCGCGTCCGTCTAACCCTAAAGTATCGCGTAAATAAGCTTGCCATGATGCAGGCATGTTACTCATGACCTCGAGCCGTACCGGGTTGCGCCAGCGGCGTTTGCGAACTTCGTCTTCAATAACTTGCAAGAGGTCGTCTGCTTCGTCTTCAGCAATGTCAATATCCGCATTGCGCGTTACCCGAAAACCATAAACCCGTAAGAGCTTGTGACCAGGAAACAGCATCTCGAGACGGGTTTGAATAATGTCTTCTAGCAGGGCAAAGCGGTGCTGGGCGTTATCTTGGGCAGGTAAGCGCACAAAGCGCGGCAAAATACTGGGAATTTGCACCACGGCCGTCCGCCGTACGTTGTCGTCAATGTCACACAACTCGAGCAACAACGAAAAACTGAGGTTAGCAAGACGTGGGAAAGGGTGCCCCGAATCCACTCCGAGAGGTGTTAATACCGGAAACAACTCACGCTCAAAATAATCGTCTAGCACGCTGATATCAGCAGCTTGCCAAGCGCCTTGCGGGACGATCACCACACCATGTTCTTCTAGCGCAGGGAGAACTTCTGAACGCAGTAAGCGGCGCTGTTTAAGCACTTGGGCGTGAACTTTTTTAGCAATGGCATTGAGTTGTGCTAAGGGCGTCATGCCGTCAGCGGGGGGTGTGACAACCCCAGCAGCAAGTTGCTCTTTGAGGCCTGCGTAACGAATCATCATAAATTCGTCTAGGTTGCTGCTAAAAATAGCGGTGAATTTGAGGCGCTCGAGCAGCGGATTGCGGCTGTCACCAGCTTCCTCGAGTACGTGGGCATTAAAACTCAACCACGATAACTCGCGGTTAATATACAACTGGGGATCACGCAAACTCACAGCAGCCATTCTCGAGCTTACCAGACCCTTGCAAGCTCGCCCGTGTCAGAGACTCATCACCTTCTCAGATTAAGGTACAGCCAGCAGCAAGTTGAGGCATCACGTGCTTTTGGGCATCGATATCAGAGATATGGTTCCAGTCAAAACTCATTATGTCTATCGAGACTTACATCAATCCCTATTAATTTTATATTTAATAACGAAAACACAGTCAG
>JBCCBI010000465.1:0-4313 GCA_039034155.1 Deinococcota bacterium
CTAATCAGCCTGAATTTTTATTTCAAGATGCCACCATGACACTTTATGAAGGCGATCATGTGGGGTTACTGGGCCGTAATGGTGCTGGCAAAACAACCTTGTTGAGGTTACTGCTTGATGAACTCGAGCCAACCTCAGGTAGCATCATTCGCAACGCACCCATCGGCATTATTCGTCAAGAAGATCAGCTCGAGGACGCAACCACAACCCTCAGCGCCCTATTTGCCAGTCATCCCAAACTTGCAAGTATCCATGAGCAAATGACGGCACTCGAGCAAACCGGTATCCCCAACCCACTCACCTATGCTGACCTTGTGCATGACTTTAGTACACAAGGCGGCTACGACCTCTGCCAACAGTTTGAACAAGAGGTGAGTTTGCTGGGGTTTGAGGAGGATGTGCTGAGTCAACCTGTCTCGAGCCTTTCCGGAGGGCAACGACGCTTACTCAAGTTGATGAGCGCGTTTGTCCAACCATCTCCCCTACTGTTATTGGATGAACCTACAAATTATCTCGACGAGCGTGCGACGCAATATCTCATCAATAAACTGACTGATTACTACGGCGCGTGTTTGATTATCTCGCACGACCGTTGGTTTTTAGATCAGGTTGTGACCCAGATTTACGAGTTAAACCATCAGCAAGTGACGCACTACAGCGGCAATTATAGTCAGTTTCGAGCCACGAAAGACGCCACCTTTAAGCAACAAACGCGGCAAAAAGAGCGGCTCGAGGCAGATATTGGCAAACTTCAAGAAACCGCTCGCAGCTATGTCATTTGGGGTGGGCGCAAAGAAAAAGAAAAATCTGGCGCAATGGACAAAGGTTTTATTGGCGCGCGCGCTGCCAGATTGCAAAAGCGCGGACTGCTGGCCAAAGAACGCATGCTCACTAAAATTGATGAGCTTGAAACCACCAAACCTTGGCTTGACAAACACTACAGCATCACCTTTCCAGAGGGTATCGATGTCCCTACAGGCACTTGTCTAACCTTACAAAGTGTTTCGTTTGATGCTTATCAAGATGGCGATAACGACGCTAATATTAATGATGATGACACTTCAAACGAGACCCCAAACAGCACCTCAATCAGTCAGCCAATCCTAAGTGACCTTCACCTGACGCTTCCTTGGGGTAGTCGGCTTGCGTTGGTTGCTGCCAATGGGTCTGGCAAAACAACGCTGTTTAAGCTACTTACTAGCACGTTGATGCCAACCTCAGGACAAGTTTTGTGGTCAAAAGGCATCAAATTAGGCTATTTGCCACAAGTGTGGACAGTACCAGATGATGTGACAACCATTGCTGAGCTTTTTAGTCATGACGAATCTCACCAAGCGCGCATCATGTTGGGTGCACTGCACGTGAAGGGTGATGTCTTTTTTAAACCGCTTAACGCGCTAAGCGAAGGGCAAAAACGCAAAGTGAGTTTGGTTCGACTGATGTTAGATTCACCCAATGTACTTTTGTTGGATGAACCGAGTACGCACTTGGATTATGAGAGTTTGGAGATGCTCGAGCACGCTCTAGCCAGCTATCCCGGCACTATTTTGCTGGTGAGTCACGATAAGTATTTGCGTGAGCGTGTGTGCGATCAGCATATTGACCTGAGTGAGTTATCCGTTGAGCTCGAATCATGAACCACGCGATCTAGGTCTTTCCTTCGTTAGGTCTTTCCTTCGTGATGTTGAGACCTTTAGGATAATTCTTATCTCCATTGTACTGGCATCTATTTTATGTCTTGGTGTTGTTTTGCCTAAATTATCTGTGTTATTGAGCAGGCTGCTAAAGCACCCTAAAGATAGCGGTAATCATCCATAGATGGATGATGTGTTCAGATTAGTTACTGTCTGCAATCACTAACAGCGCTTGGGTCATATCTTCCTCGAGCTGTTTCATATGCGCGCGCATGGCATCCTCAGCAGCATTGGCATCGCCTGCAACAAGCACGTCATAAATCATCTGGTGATGCGTTTGTGCTCTGCGCCGCCCAGTTAGACCACCTGTTTGCATCGTCAGCGTGCGCACTTGGGTTAAAAGTTCAGCCAAATAGCTCATAATGCCCTGCAAAA
Source organism: Deinococcota bacterium (assembly GCA_039034155.1). GTDB lineage: Bacteria > Deinococcota > Deinococci > Deinococcales > Trueperaceae > JBCCBI01. Next base: position 2,070 of record JBCCBI010000465.1, read on the forward strand.
AACGGTTGCGGCTGGCTGCAATAATCACGTCATGAAACCGTACATCCGCTTGCGCCATCACCTCAGAATTATCCAAGGCGGCTTCCATACGGGTTAGCCACATCTCTAAATCATGCAGTTCATCCCGGCGTATGTTGCCAGCTGCCAAACGGCAACACTCCACCTCAACCATTCTGCGCAGTTCCACCAGTTCAGTAGCAATAGCAGCTAAGTTGCCACTTTGTACAAACGCATGTAAAAGCATAGGATCAAACAAATTCCACGCGCGTTTAGGGTTCACACAACTACCCAATCCGTGACGCGTTTCAATGAGGCCGGCTGCAGCAAGGCGCTGCAACGCTTGGCGCACGTGCGGTCGGCTCATGCTGTACTGCTGGCTCAGCTCGTTTTCAGAGGCCAATAAACTACTTGGCGCAAGTTGTCCGTCTACAATGCGCTGGGCCATGTCGGCTACCAGCACATCTGCTTTAACACCCTGTTTGACAGACTTACGAACATCATCACGCGAAGGTGCTGCTTCAACTAGACGCTTGTTTTGACCGCTGGACACATCGTTCTCCTCAGACAAGGTTTCATCATACATGTCGAATGCAGGCTTAGTGTAGCGAATATTTTCAGATGTTGACAAGTTGTAATACAAGCTGTTAGGCTGATATTACGCTTTATAACAATAGATATGCACCATCGGTTCAGCTGCGTCAATTCAACCCCAGTAACGCTGGGTATGGCAATACAGGTTGACGATCATACTGTCTGGAATTATGTTGACGAACACTCCAGGTTAATAAAACACATCGGCTTAGTCAGCAAATCAAGCCGCTTATAAGGATGCCACTTACAAAGATGATGCAATCAATCTCTCACCACACCACACCAAGCGGTCACGACGTTTGGGTCTTAAGCAGTATGCACACCAGCTACGCGCTTGGTGTAGATGATTATGGTCGTGTGCAGCATATGTACTGGGGACCACGGCTTAGCTATGCAGATGATTTTGGTAAGCCTCAAGGACTCGCCATTACTGGTGGGCACGAACGCGCAGAAGGCGTCTCCCAAGAAGAATATCCGGTTTGGGGCGACTTGAAGTTTGGTGAGGTTGGCTTAAAAGTCAGCTTTGCAGATGGTACGCGGTCAGGGTTGTTTGAGGTTGAGCGTGCCAGTATTGATAACGATACGTTGACGTTGCACTTACAGGATACTAGCTACAATCTCCACCTCGAGCTAATTTACACGATCTATCCAGAGTTGGATATTATTTCACGCAAGGTAAGGCTGATTAATCAGGGGAATGATGTCGTGACGCTCGAGCGTGCCTACTCAGCCACGTGGCGACTGCCCAACTTTCAGCAGTACGACCTGCGCTATTTCAGCAGCAAGTGGGGTGCAGACTTTAGGCTCGAGCACACACCCCTCACATCCGGCAAAAAACTCCTTGAAAGTCGCCGTGGTATTACAGGCTTTGACAGCAACCCCTTTGTGATGGTGGCAAGTCCAGACGCCGGCGAAACCCACGGAGATATATACACCTGCGCCCTCGCCTACAGCGGTAATTGGCAACTCGTCACCGAGGTTAGCCCTTACGGACAAACCAGCATTAGCACGGGTATCAGTGACTTTGACTTTGCGTGGACACTCGCCCCTAGGGATAGCTTTGAAACGCCAACCTCGTTTGCAGGCTACGCCCAAGGTTACGGACAAGCCAGTCACAATTTGCACTGTTTGCAACGTAAGCACATCCTCCCCAAAACCTTTGCAAACGCGCCGCGCCCCGTTCTTTACAACTCCTGGTACGCCACTGGCTTTGACGTGAACATTGACAATCAACTCGCAGCCGCCCGTATTGCCGCAGACCTGGGCGTGGAACTGTTTGTCATGGATGACGGTTGGTTTGGCGCACGTGATAGCGACAAAGCTGGGCTTGGTGACTGGGGTGTGAACACCCACAAGTTTCCAGACGGTCTGGGCAAGCTCATTGAGAACGTAAACGCCCTTGGTATGGACTTTGGACTCTGGGTTGAACCGGAAATGGTGAACGCAGACAGTGACCTCTACCGGGCGCATCCGGATTGGGTGTATCACTTTGCCAGCCGCCCGCGCAGCTTGGGGCGCAATCAGATGATTTTGAATCTGGCACGTGGTGACGTTCGTGATGCTGTGCTCGGGTGGAGAACCCAAGGTCGGCCTCGTCGAGGCTGAAGATGTCGGCGAACTCCATCATTAGGTCGGAGTACTGGGCGGCGTGAG
>JBCCBI010000466.1:0-4305 GCA_039034155.1 Deinococcota bacterium
CCACCACTACCATCCACAGCAGTTACAGTTAAGGTGTCACCAGTATCGGGGTCAGTGTCGTTCGCAAGAAGCGCAGCGGCAGCAACGTTTAATGGTGTGTTTTCAAGGGTTGCGGCTGTGTCATTATTGGCTACGGGCACGCCTGTGTTAGCAACAACATCCACCGTCACTGTGGCACTATCGGTCGCACCAAACGTGTCGCGAATGGTGTAGTCAAACGTCACTTGCCCTGTGAAAGTGCCGGGGGCAGTGTACTCAACGCGGTTGCTTTGATTGCTAGCAGTTCCCGTACTAGGTTGGGTAACACTAGCAACGGTAAGTGCTTGGCTTTCTGGATCGCTATCGTTGACAAGCACATTAATTGAGGTTGTGATCCCCGCAATTGCAGTTGCCGTGTCATCGTTTGCGGTGGGCGCGGTGTTGCTAAACGGTGGCAGAACCGTTACACGGAACACATCAGTGACACTCAGATCACCTGAGTCCGTGGCAACAACTGTGATGCTGGCGTTACCAACAGCGCCAAAACTTACAGTTAAACGCGTGCCATCCAAGCTCACACCAGACACGGCTCCATCGCTGCTACTTGCTTCATATGACAACCCGCTGCCACCATCTTCAGCGTCACTGAAGAAGCTTGCTAAGTTAAACGTGCGTGAGGGTTCGTTTTGCTCGGCAATAATGTCTGGCAAACCTCGAGTCACGGGGGCAGTGTTATCACCACCGCCATTGTTATTCCCGTCTGTCACAGTGACTGTAAAGCTCACTTGACTGACGATGTCACCTTCTGGGTCGCGAACTGTAACCGTAATAACCGAGGTACCAGGACCCACAAAGTCAATGGTTAAAACGCCATTGTCATCAATAGAGACCGTGGCAACATCTGTGTTGCTACTAGTTGCTTCATAACTGAGGTTGTCACCAAGGTTGCCAAAAACATCATCTAGGTCAATGGTGGTACTACCACCTTGTTCGCCCTCAACCGCAGGAATGGTGATGCCTACAACACTAACTTGAAAACCTTGGCTGGTTGTTGCACCTTCGTCGTCTGTAGCAGTTACGCGTATGTTGGTGATGCCTGGGTTAGCAAAGGTAACGGTAAGCGTGTTACCTGAAACGCTTGCAGAGGCAACACTCACGGTTGTGCTGATGATGCTGAAATCCAAGGTGTTAAACCCATCTGGATCGGCAAAAAAGTTAGTTAAATCATAGCTGATAGGAGCAGCACCCACACCAACACGAATATCAGGTAGTTCTCCGGTTACTGATGGTGGACGGTTACCTGTTCCACCATCACCGTTTGTATATATGGCATTCACCCGTACAGCCTCTTCAATGGTGTTGCCAGCGTCATCGGTAACACGAATCGTTAGAATGGCAGTTACAGTTGCCTCAATATCAATAGCATCTTGTAAAGCGCGCACAGCTAGTACGCCGCTGGTCACACTAGTAGCAACTACGTTAGGGTTGCTGTTGGTAATAACCTCAAAATTGAGGCGACCGTTTTCAAAATCCTCAATGACGGTGTTGAGGTCGAGGGTTTCCCGCTCACCTTCACGCACGTTAATGACGGGGATGCCTGAAGCAACGACTCGAGGCACCGCGTTGTACCTTACAAGTACGCCAGCAACCTCATCTACAATCACGCTAACGCTATCTGGGATGGCGTTAGCTGTAAAGTTGTAACCGCTTGCGGAAACGTTACTGGCGTTGATGGCGTAGCTACCTGCATCAACAGGAAAGGCGTCGTTAGCAGTAACCGTGCGACTAAAGTTACTACCTGTCACGACGATGGCTGCATTTGTACCTGCTGGTAAGCCCACCACACTAATGCCAATGCTACCTTGACCTTCGCCGGGGGGGTCATCACCACCACAAGCGCTAATCAAGAACGCAAGTAGCCCTACCAGCAAAATGCGCCATAGATGCGCTTTTCTTGTTGGTAGCGTACTTGCGCCAGCGCGCACTGTGGAGACTTGGGTTGACTTTGTTACCATAACGCTTCTCCCAGATCGTTGAATTGGTTTGAGGAATTATTCTTATATAAATTACTTTGAGGACATAACATCGGGCGGGGATGCTCCTTTCCGGCTAACGTGTTACACCATGCCTTCATGTGACTGATTACTTGATCGATTAGACGTTACTACCTTGAATGGCTCAATGCCTTCTTGTTTAACAGGCGACGTGTACAAGACGTAGTAGGGATGAGGTTGTGAACACAGTGCATATGCCCAGCGACAATTTTTATGTCTGACACTAATACTCATTTCGAACTTCCCCCTCAACCGCTAAATATAGTTTAGGCACGTAATTGATACACGCCTAATGCTCCTTTGCTAGCTAAGCTTGCCTAGCGCTAAGGAGCTACTTGATTCATTTACGCTTGTGAACAACACGCGTTTAAGCACTACGGTGCCACACAAAACCAGCACCCAACCAGCCAACACCTGTTATGTGTCTCGGTTCATAAGCCACTTCAAGGCGCAACTCCTCCTCTGCGTTCCCCACATGGTCACGTTATTTGAAGTTACATCGTTCTTGATGAAGAACGTTAGATCAAATTACGTTGCCTACGCAGTCACGTTTATGGTACGGGGTAACCTGGCATCTCACAATTCCCATTCTTGGGGGATAGCTGTGTGTGCCACGATATATCTTCAGAGTAAAGGCCGCTTCCGCTCGTCCTCATTAAAAACACCACTCACTTTGTGCCGGCTTGCACAACCTCAAGAGGTTAGCTGATAGCTTCACAAGCCCGTTCTAGACGCTAAATGTTGAGGTTTTAGGCAATTTGATGCTGTCACGATCAGAGCAACTTGTAGAAAACCTCACAAAACTCGAGTGTCATTTGCTAGCCTTTAACTTGTCAGCTTCACTATGGGTGACACCCTACGAAGGTTAAACCTGCAAAGCTGAGTAATTTGACTTTTCTTTATTCTTGAAATCTTTGAAGTTCAGATTGTCTAACAGACTAAGCTTGCAGCAAAACCCAAACGCCCACATAGAATCATGCCTCAGCACCATCGTTATGAACGCACAAAGGTTGTACAATGTGTTTATCTTGGGCAGTTTTTGGATGCTTGTTAGCGAATCACTACCATCACCTTGATAGGTAGTTTTTGTCTTACGGGGTTAACCTGAGTGTGCACACTTGCCCAGCAATCAACTATTTATATCTATAGACACAGACATGACTGAAAGGAGTTAACTGTGGCTGATACTGCCGAGAGAACAACCCTCTCCCCTGACCAGCGCAAAACCTTAAACGATGTGGAAATGCAAGAGTGGCTCGAGTCGCTCGAGTACGTCTTGCACAGTGCTGGACCGCAGCGGGTCGTAGAAATTTTAGAACGGCTAGATGTTTACGCCCAAGGGCAAGGGGTAGACATTCCCTTTACTGCCACCACGCCTTACCTCAACACGGTGCCAGTCAGTGCCCAACTGGACTACCCCGGCGATGTTGATTTAGAGCGCAACATCCGCCGCTTTTTGCGCTGGAACGCCATGGCTATGGTCGTACGCGCTAATAAAAACACGGGTGTGGGCGGGCATATTTCTACCTACGCATCTGCCGCAATTCTCTATGAAGTAGGCTTTAACCACTTTTTTAGAGGGCACGATGCCGGTGTAGACAGCGATATCGTCTACTACCAAGGGCACGCATCACCGGGTATTTACGCACGTGCATACCTCGAGCGGCGTATTAACAAAGACCGTTTGCACAACTTCCGGCGCGAAGTTGAACAAGATGGCCTCTCGAGCTACCCCCATCCGTGGCTCATGTCAGACTTTTGGCAATTCCCCACAGTGTCTATGGGGCTGGCACCAATTATGTCGATTTACCAAGCACGCTTTAACACCTACCTCACCAAACGCGGCTTTATTGAGCAAGGTAACGGCAAAGTTTGGGCCTTTTTGGGCGATGGCGAAACTGACGAACCCGAAACCTTGGGAGCCATTAAATTTGCTGCCCGCGAAAAGCTGGACAACCTTATTTGGGTTATTAACTGTAACCTGCAGCGGTTAGATGGCCCTGTCTACGGCAACGGGCAGATTATTCAAGAGCTCGAGGGCATCTTCAGAGGTGCTGGTTGGAACGTCATTAAGGTCACTTGGGGTGGCGAGTGGGACAAGCTTCTTGAAAAAGATAGCCAAGGTTATCTGGCAGAGCGCTTTGCGAAACTCACTGATGGCGAATCTCAACGTTATGCGCGAACTATGGCGCAGGCGTCGACCATATCGATATCGAGACGGCGCGCACCCGGGGGATCCTCGTGTCCAACACGCCGGGCGTGCTGACCGAAG
>JBCCBI010000467.1:0-4301 GCA_039034155.1 Deinococcota bacterium
CGGCCCGGTGCTGAACGCACGGCAGCAAGTTGTCGGCATGTGTGCGTCTGCCAGTACCTCACTTAAACGCCTGCGAGTTATCCCAATAACGAAGGTGCTGGCCGCGTGGCAGCCCTTAGCAGACCAGCAGCGGCAGCGTCACAAAAAGCGCACCCTAATAACTGCTGTCAGCATGTTGGTGGCGCTTGTGATGATAGTTCTGAGCTTAGTTGGCACAAGGGCGCAAGCAACACGACTCGAGCAAGTCGGTCTCGACAGTATGCAACGTGGCAACCCTATCACCGCAGTCAAATCATTTCAGAACTCACTACGTTGGTCACGGGTGACGGCTTGGTTTTTGCCGAAGACACGTTTAGCAGAGCGTCACTACAACCTAGCGTGGGCACTCGAAGAAACAGGTGAAGCCCAGCCGGAAGATTTTATAGATCATTATCAGCGGGCGGTTAGCTTAAATCCAGATAACCCTGTAGCACTCAACAACTTGGCTCGAGCGCAACTTATTCACGGCGCAGACACAAGCTCGCTCAACCAAAGTTTGCAGCTCCTAAACCGAGCAGTTGCGCAGTTGACCACAGTTAAGACAACCTCAGTGGAGACAACCTCAGCCTCGAGCACAGCTAGCCTGATTGATGGCAGCACTATAACTGCATCTACTGATGATGCAGCGACACTAAGCCGCGTTTATAAAAACATCGGCTGGATTAATTTGTACTTGGGTAATGCTGTGATTGCTGAAGATGCACTATCAACTGCCATAGCGTTGGACGCACGCAATGCAGAGGCTTATTGTTTGCAGCTCGAGCTTGCTCAACAGTTACCTGCAAGTCCATCAGCAAATGATTTGTATACACACGCTGCAAGCTGCCTTATCTACGCTGAGCAGGCTCCAGTGCTACCCAGTCTGGTAGAAGCTGCCCGCAACTACCTGCGAACTAGACCTCAAGATAACCTTGAGGGAGTACAACTTGCCTCTATAAATGCCAGCCTTGGCCCCCACCGCGTTTTTGCGCTCGAAGGAACTGCGCGTGCTGAACCTACTGCTGAGGTAGGCCTTGGTCTGACGCGTCCCCTGTTGCCAGGCAGCCACGTAGGAAATGATGTCATCTTGCGTTTGGAGAACGGCGCGCGGGTGTGGTTGCTGTGTCAAAATGGCGACGAAATCCTTGTGCTAGCTACGCTGCAGGTCAACCCGTGCCCGCGTATGCCCGCGTGGCCATCAACATCAAGTGGGTCGGCGCTGGTTCAGTTACCTGCCAAAGGTGTCACCTACGCGCAGGTGCTGTACCCACGCTACGGTGCCATCCTCAACAGTCGTCCGCAGTTGCGTTGGCAGGCAGTTGAGGGTGCAGACGTCTACCGCGTGACCCTGCGTTACAGTGACGGCGAACTTGTTTGGCAGCAGCAGACAGATGTTAGTGCCACAGAAATAACTGAGGCTGTCATAACCCGCGCGTATCCAGACGATGTTCCTGCGCTACTGCCCGGCGTACGCTACCAGCTCGAGGTTGTTGCTGTATTAACTGCAGATGTAACAAATGATGTCGAGGTTGTACCCACCTCAACATCTACATCAAGCAGTAACCTTGCCATCATCCAAGTGGATGCAGTAGCTAATGAGGACAGGCGTTTAGAGGTGTTGAACTTTAGTCCGTTGCTAGCTGTGCAGCAGGATGTGCTCGAGCAACGCCTTGCTACAACATCACCTGAACTCAACCTTGCTGTAACTACCTACCGCCGTGCATTGCTCTACCAGCAAGCAGGTGCGTATCACGCAGCCCTTGCCGAACTTGCCACCTTATCAGAAAATGGCCTAGAAAATACACCTAAAGGAGCAGCAGAACTTGTGCTACATGCACAACTTTGGTTACAACTGCATCAACCTGAGGCCGCGCGCCGTGTGCTTGATGACCTTGTGGCCTCAGCAGATGCAGATGTTTTTAGAAGCGAAATAGCATGGCTCGAGCACCAGCTAACTCGCTAATATCAACTCAAGCCCGCTTCTAAGGCAATCTCAATCATATCGGTATAGGTAGTTTCGCGGTCTTCGTGGGGTGCTGCTTCTTCACTGACTAAGCTGTCACTCACGGTGCAAATCGCTAGCGCACGTGCTTTATGTTTGGCAGCAAGTGCGTAAAGTCCAGCCGCTTCCATTTCAACGGCTAGCACACCGTACTCTGCCCACAGTTTCCAGTTGTCGGGGTCGTGAGCGTAGAAGGCGTCGCTCGAGAGCACGCTGCCTACTCTTGCCTCAATTCCTTTGTCTTTAGCGGCTTGGTGCGCATTTAAGAGCAAGTCAAAATTAGCCGTTGCTGCGTAATCCATCCCATTAAAAATCACGCTATTCATGGCTGAATTCGTTGACGCGCTCATGGCGATGACAATATCGCGAAGTTTCAAATCAGCTTGAAATGACCCACATGAGCCTACGCGAATCAGTGTTTTGACGCCGTAAAACATCATGAGTTCGCTAGCATAAATCGAGGCTGAGGGCATCCCCATGCCAGTTCCCTGAATGGATACACGCTTGCCCTTATACGTTCCGGTAAAGCCGTACATCCCGCGCACTTCGTTGTAACAGACGGGATTGTCTAAAAAAGTTTCCGCCATGTACTTGGCGCGTAGCGGGTCTCCGGGCAGTAAAACGGTTTCGGCGATGTCGCCATCTTTGGCGTTAATGTGAGTGCTCATAACAAAGTTAGTCTATCCTGACGTACCACAAAACGCCAAGGTTCAGTACGCACCTGATAGCGAGAAGGGGAGAAAGGAGGAGGGGGAGAAGGGGAGATGGCAGCATCTGGCTAAAGGCCCTGTATGACGATATTGCTGTGGTGTTTAAGGTGGCAGTATTTAAGGTGGTGTTGCGCAAGTTAAGTGTGGGTGCTGAGGTTGCTAACTTGCCGGAGACTGTAAAGCGCTTTAAGAGAGGCTGCGTGTGTATCAACCGTTGTGGTGATGGTTTTGTGATAGCCGCCGCCCATCATGTAGACAACAGGAATATTGCCACAACTGCGAAGGATGTAGGTATCGCGTTGTACGACACCTGTTGGCGTTAAGTTCATGCGTCCAAAGCGGTCGCCTGCGAGCACGTCCACGCCAGCTTGGAAGAAGACTAAATCAACACCGTATGTAAGGAGGTTAGGGAGGTGGTGCTCGAGCAACCTCAAAAACTCACTATCTTCTGTGCCATCTGTCAGGCCCACGTCAACATCACTGGTTTCTTTGTGAAACGGATAATTACGCGCGCCGTGGATGCTGAACGTTGTGACTCGAGAATCATTTTTAAACAATTTAGCGGTGCCATTCCCTTGATGCACGTCAACATCAATCACTACGATCTTCTTGGCAAGGTTGTGCTCGAGCGCATGCATTGCAGCTATGGCGATGTCATTAAACACACAAAAACCTTCACCGTGGTCAGCATACGCATGATGCGTACCACCTGCTAAGTTGATACCGAGTTTGTAAGGATCCAAAAGTGCATCGTACATAGCTGCTAAGGTGCCGCCGACGCTGGCAAGGGAGCGTTCGTAAAGCTCGTAGCTCAGGGGAAAGCCCAGCTTGCGTACTGCTTTAGCATCTAATGTTTGGGTGGCAACAGCTTGTAAATAGTCTGCATGATGAACGCGCGCTAAATCTTCGTAGTCTGCAAACGGTGCGTTATCCACTTGCCAGCTCTCACGTTTTAGCTGTGAGGCAAGCATACTGTACTTGTCCATTGGAAAACGGTGCCCATCTGGTAACGGCACGTGAATGTGGCTAGGGCTGAAGGCTCGAGCCTTACCTATCGGTATCTTTTGATGCTGGTCATAAAGGGAGTGTGGCATCATTATCATCATGTGCTGATGAAGCGCAACTTGACAGTGAGCGGTGATGTGAAGTTAAGGGGGGAAAGGAGAAAAGGAGAAAAAATCAATTGCCTTCAAGTGCATCGATACATCATGGAGTTGTTGAGGCAAGGGTCAGCAACTTTTTGGATCGAGTCATCTAAAAAAATGATGCCGACAAGCTCATGGGCAAGTCAGCATGACCTAAAAACGTCATACGATTCGTCGAGGTTAATTGAGTTTCCAGCGGCTCCCGTCGGCAGTATCTTCCAAGGTCACGCCAAGCTCAGCAAGGCGTTTGCGGAGCCCATCTGCAGTGCGAAAATCCCGTGCTAAACGCGCTTTTTGGCGCTGCTCGGCAATCATTCCCACCAAGCCTTCAAGGGTGTCTTGGGTGTTGCTTGGTCCTTCGGCTGCAAGTGGCAACCCCAAAACATCAGCTAGTAAATCTTTGTAAAATGCCTGTGCGGCAGCTAA
>JBCCBI010000468.1:0-4277 GCA_039034155.1 Deinococcota bacterium
ATCACTGGTTGGGCGTAAACCTAACGAAAGTGTCAACATGGGTGTGGCACGCACCTTCCAAAACTTGCGCTTATTTATGAACTTGTCTGTGCTAGATAACGTGCTTATTTCACAACATCACGACCTCAAATCTAATTGGTTAAGCGCTATATTGAGACTACCAGCTTACCGCCAAGCTGAACGGGAGATGCGCGCGCAAGCCATTGAAAAACTAGCGTTTTTTGGCCCCCGGCTCATGAGTTTCCGGTTACACCAACCGGTGTACGTATTGTCGTATGCCAATCGCCGCCGTACTGAGATGGCCAGGGCCATGGCCACAGGTGCCAAAATGCTCTTGCTAGACGAACCTAGCGCCGGCATGAACCCTAAAGAAACCGCTGAAATCACCCAGATTATCCGTCGTATGCGCGACGAAGGCGGCTACACCATTTTGCTGGTGGAACATAAGATGAACCTCGTAGGAGACATTAGCGACCGTGTTGTCGTGTTGGATTACGGCGAAAAAATTGCTGAGGGCAACTACCGCGATGTCGTGAGTGATCCCAAAGTGATTGAAGCCTACTTGGGTAAAAAAGCCGAAGATGACCAAAGAGATAATCGGGCTGGGGAGGTGGACCCGTGAGCGACACGACGACGCAAGATACAGTCCCACATACTGAACCACTTTTAGAGTTGCGCCAAGTCACGACGCATTACGGACCTATTCGTGTACTACACAACGTAGATATGGTCATTTACCCTGGTGAGATGGTCTGTCTTTTGGGCGGGAACGCCTCCGGTAAATCCACCACGCTCAAAACCATTTTGGGTGTCGTGCGCGTTACCGAAGGTGAGATGTATTTTCGCGGTGAACGTGCAGACAGCTTTACGATTGCTGAGCGCATTCAACATGGTATGGCCGTAGTGCCCGAAAATAGACGTATTTTCCCTAAGATGACGGTACGCGAAAACCTCGAGATGGGTGCCTACCTGCGCAACGACCGCGCTGCCATTCGGGAAGATATGGACTACGTGTTTACGTTGTTTCCACGGTTGTCGGAGCGCATTGAACAACTTGGCGGCACCATGTCCGGTGGCGAACAGCAAATGCTCGCCATGGGCCGCGCCCTCATGAGCCGTCCCAAGCTTATTTTGATGGATGAACCGTCGATGGGACTCGCGCCGCTATTTGTCGAGCGCATCTTTGAAATCATCAAACAGGTCAACGAGCGCGGCATCAGTGTGTTTGTGGTTGAGCAAAACGCTAATGTGGCCCTGTCGATTGCTGATCGGGGCTACGTACTACAAACAGGTGAGGTTGTCTTGTCAGGACCAGCACAAGACCTGCTGCACAATGAAGCGATGAAACGCGCTTACTTAGGTGAGGTCTAGGATAGCCGTAAAATGCGCTTAAAATATCCATCTTACTGAATAAGTTGGAGTTAATTGGCAACTACAACATTATCTGAGGTGATCGTGATGTTTTGAGCATATCACCTCAGTTTTTAGTTGGGATTGAGTGCTACAAGACTCTCTAAACACCATCAGTTGAATGACCGATAAAACTGACTTTATCCCTCCTATACGTCGCTTCTGGCACTGCGCACACAAATAACAAACTTATTCATAAAGTCTGCTACACTCTACAAGATTTATGAATCTTAAGGGGTTAAGGTATGGATCAAAGTAAAACTTCACAACAAAATGTTGTTATAGGTCGTTCCGGACGTGCAGGAAATAAGCCCGCAGAGGGAGCCATACGCATTCCAACCATGGAAGAAGCTGCTGCACAAATGGAAGCGCAGCGTGCTTGAGAAGGTAAAGTAGTCAACTCAGCAAGGTCATCTGTACCTGCTGAGAGTAACGTATCTTCAAAAGATACTGGCAAAGAAGCTTGGATTGCTGATCAGGAAAAGCGTAACAAGATAATTAAACAGCTACAAGCTGAGCAAAATTTACCCTTGGCTATTGTCATGGGTGCAGTTGCTTCAGTTGTTAGTGCACTAATATGGGGTGGCATTGGTCTGGCAACAGGGTATCAAATTGGTTATGTTGCTGTACTTGTTGGATTCTTAGTTGGTTTTGCAGTACGTTACTTCGGTAAGGGTATTGATCCTGTATTTGGCTTTGTGGGTGCTGGTTTTGCTCTGCTAGGGTGCTTTTTAGGTAATATTGGAGCTGTTTATGGCATGATGGCTCAAGATGATGAGGCTAGACAGTTCATGTCTTTGCTAGGTATTACTGCTTGGGATATTTACCGGAGTACCTTCAACATTATGGATATTGTATTTTATGGGCTTGCAACATACTTCGGCTATAAATTCTCATTTCGTAGGTGAATATTTTGAGGCCTAAATAAACTGGGCATGAGCCTAATAAATAATCACATTTGTGGAGACGCTATCAAAAGATGGCGTCTCTATTTAATTGCTTGACATCCATCACAAACGTTAGCCAAAACCAAGGTTAAACTTTTGGAGTTTGCGAGGTTATGTGAAGACATCTGGTTGAACGTAGCCATCTTGCAAATGAAAACTACAGATTACAAGGACACGTCATGGCAATCATTGTGCAGAAATATGGTGGGACAAGTGTTGGCGACTTAGAGCGCATCGCCAAAGTGGCTGCTCGCATTAAACGCAGTGTAGACGCAGGGCATCAATTAGTAGTTGCTGTGTCAGCAATGGGACACACTACTGACCGGCTTATTGCAACTGCTAAAGAAATCACAACTCGCCCTAACCGTCGTGAGTTAGATGTGCTTATGGCCACTGGCGAGCAGCAATCCATGGCACTTTTATGTATGGAACTCCACGCGAATGACGTACTCGCAAGGTCGTTTACGGGTTTACAAGCAGGCTTTTTAACGACTGAGCGGCACGGCAACGCTCGTATCTTAGAGGTCAACCCAGAGCGCATTTTACAAGCGCTGGGTGAAGGTGTGCAGGTCGCAGTTGTGGCTGGGTTTCAAGGACAAGATAATGCTGGTAACATTACGACCTTTGGGCGCGGAGGTACAGATACAACAGCCGTAGCGATTGCAGCGGCCTTAAACGCAGACACCTGTGAAATTTACACAGATACAGAAGGTGTTTATACGACAGATCCGCACTTGGTACCCACAGCAACCAAAATGGCTAAGATTGATTACAGTGAGATGCTCGAGCTAGCCAGTCTTGGTGCAACCGTCTTACATCCGCGCAGTGTGTGGTATGCCCGCCGCTACGGCGTGAACATTCATGTGCGTTCGTCTTTTTCGTATAATCCTGGTACGGTGGTGACAGATTTGGCTGGTGAACTTGTAACTGACAAAGCAGTAACAGGCGTGGCGCTAGACCGCGACCATGCACGTATTAATGTGCTAGACATTCCCGATGAACCGGGGGTAGCCGCGCGTATTTTCAAGGCCCTAGGTGAGGCAGGTATCGCCGTGGACATGATTATTCAAGGTGTGCCCGGCCAGCCTAGCTCGCAGCAAATGTCGTTTACGGTCAATCAAGATGTTGTGCCGGACGCGCTTGAGGCCGTCAGTACTGTCTTAGACGACATGGGCGGACACGCGCAAGCAGATGATGACGTGGCCAAAGTGTCCATCGTAGGGATTGCCATTGGCTCTACACCCGGTATTGCTGGCACCATGTTTGAGGCGATTGCCTCGGTAGATGCCAACATAGAAATGGTCACCACCAGCGAAGTTCGCGTGTCGGTGGTGATTCGGGCAGCGCAAGCTGAGGCTGTTCTCAAAGCAGTGCATCAGGCATTTGGGTTGGATGCTGTTGCCTAGTTAGTGCTTGCAGTCAATCATGAAGGTCTTAAAATGTGTGATCAGTCACCTCGAGACATGCTTCTCGAGGTTGTTTTTGTAAGCTTGGTGGTGAACATATCGGTGGAAATGACACCTGAAAGAACTATTCAACCGAAAGGGTGATGTGACCGTGTATAGATTTATGACGAGGTTCATTGTTGTACGAAGTTTGCAAATTGTGATTTTAGCTGTGCTGACCGTGAGCGTACTCGCCAGTTGCGGTGAAGGTAATGGTAGTGAAGTAGGGCGGTCAGTTTACGACTATATTGTAGGTGAACCAGACTTGTCTACTTTAGAAGAGGCTATTAACTTGGTGGACTTACTCGATCAGTTTGCCTTTGACAATCCTGAGGGACGTGACTACACTATTTTTGCACCTACAAATGACGCGTTTGAGGCATTTTTGCAGTCACAAGGTGCTAGCGAGCTAGACCAACTCGATCCTGATGTACTTAGTGATGTGCTCAAGTACCACATCGTTCGTGACAGCTTG
>JBCCBI010000469.1:0-4220 GCA_039034155.1 Deinococcota bacterium
AATCAGAATATGCCCAAGCATACGTAAGATTTTTCCGCGCTGCCGCTTGAGACTAGCCAACCCTTTGGTAAATACTTCCATAACAGACCAATGCTGATGGATGACGCCAAAGCCCAAATAGTGATATATACACTCAAATAATAAACCTATGGAACCAAATATTGCTCCTAATATCATTATTCGATAGAGATTGAACGATCCCAAGAACAACCCTGCTGTCTCAAGAAATGAAGCAAGCACATGAATGGCAATAATAACAATTTGTAGCAAGAAAAACTGAACAAAAACGCCATCAAAACGGAAGAAGTCAGCAAATCTGCCCTCATCGTGTTGTAGTTTCTCTAACGCAATGCGCTGTTGCCCTAAAAGGATAATGATACCAAGAGGAATTATGAGATAATCAGTGAGTTGAAAATTAAAGTCTCTAGAAGGAAAACTCGTACTTATCGCGCCACCAATAGCATATAGACCACCAGCAAAAACAGCCATAAGCACATCCATGACTAACGGTGGAATATACCAGTAGCGCTTAATACCATTAATACTTTCCCATGCCAGCTCGGTGATCTCTCTATAGCTTGCTTCGGGGGATACTACTGAACTTGAGGAGGTGTCGAAATTATTACGCATGATCCAATATAGCAAATTTTCTTAACTTTTACTCATTTTTTCTGTAATACCCTGTCGTAAAGAAGCTCAAAATCTGATGTGAGCGGTACGTTAGGCTGAAGATGGGTGGCTCGAGCCACCACAATCCCGAGTCATCCACTCAGGTATTGACAAGCTCCTTAAGAACTAGGTAGGATGCACGGCGTAAGTAATCCGCATCACATTACTCGGGATTAACGCATCACCACATATTGCCTGCGTATGTCACCGAGCCGCATTTACCTTAGGCTAAGGAGTGTAAGTTGTGCAGAAAATAATCATCATTTTGGTCACGCTCATGTTGTTCACCAGCATCTCGCAAGCACAAGACCTCAAACAAGACGCCATGAATACCTACGCGGACATTGTCTTTGCTAGCTATGAAGACTCGTTAAGTTTGGCAGAAGATTTACAAACAGCTATCAACGCATTTTTAGCTAACCCTAGTGAAGATAGCCTCAGCCTAGCCCGTACTATGTGGTTACTTGCTAACGAGCCTTATGGTCAAACTGAGGTTTACCGCTTTTATGGCGGACCCATTGACGATGAAGACGGTCCTGAGGGTTTACTCAACGCGTGGCCACTCGACGAAGCCTATGTTGACTATGTTGAAGGTGCGCCCGAAGTAGGTATCATCAACAACGCTGACGAGTTTCCAACCATTGACAAAGACCTCTTGCTATCCCTCAACGAAGTGGGAGCCGAGGAGAACATTTCTACGGGCTATCACGCCATTGAGTTTCTACTTTGGGGGCAAGATTTAAGTGCAGACACCAATGGTCAACGCCCTTACACAGACTACACCACAGCCGCCAATGCTGAGCGCAGAGGTGCTTATTTAGCTGCTGCTGCAGAACTTCTGGTCGAACACCTTGGCACACTAGTTGAAGCGTGGGATCCAGCCGTAAGTGGTAACTACCGCGAGAGTTTTTTGGCCCTCGAGCCAGACGATGCCATCAACAATATGCTGACTGGTATGGGTGTACTGGCCAAAAGTGAGCTTGCAGGCGAGCGTATTTTTACCGCGTTTGACAACCAAGATCAAGAAGACGAGCACTCTTGCTTTAGTGATAACACCCACCGCGATATTGTAACCAATTTTAAGGGCATTGAAAACGTCTATTTAGGACGTTATGTGCGCCTCAATGGACAAATCGTAAATGGTGTGGGTCTGGAAGCTGTCGTGGCTGAGGCTGATGCGGGGTTAAATGCCAGCATGCTCGAGCTACTTGCTCAAGCTGATACAGCAACAGTCAACTTAGCTGCCCCTTTTGACCAAGCCATCGTAACTGCTGAGGGCCGCCCTCAGGTGATGAACCTCGTCACGACACTCCTTGACCTTGGCGATACTATTGCTGAAGTGGGTACAGGTTTAGGGCTCACCATTAACACCGCGTTGCCAGAATAACTTAGTGATACAGCATCAATTTGAGTCAAACTAACTTTGAGACCGTCCTTGCAGGTAGTGGGGGACGGTTGTTTCTTGAACGAATGGGTAAACATCTAGCATGATGGTAATGATATGACTAAACAACAAATGTCTGTACTTTGGGTATTTTTGCTGAGCGTTACGGTGCTTGCCAGCGCACTTGTACTGCTCAGTAGACCTGCTCGAGCACAGACTGAAAGTACAACATCAGCACAAGCTGAAACTGTAGACTCAAATCCTCTACCCAGCCCGTTACTAGGCGGCCAAGCTAGCATCTACAACATCACACCCAACGCCTTCGGGCAACCTATTCCAGGGCTCGAGCGTCCCCAAGAGCTACTATTCTTTGTTGGCAATTCTTTTTTTAATCAAAATTGGGTCACAGCCCCAGCCTCTACCACAGCACGGGACGGCCTCGGCCCGCTATTTAACGCACGGTCGTGTGCAAGTTGCCATTTTAAAGACGGCCGCGGTCGCGCGCCTGAATTTTCTGGTGAAGCACCTACTGGCTTTTTACTTCGTTTAGGAATCAACGAGCGTGACATCTACGGGGAGCGCAGTCCTGAACCATATTATGGGATGCAGTTTCAAGATCACGCTATTTTAGACGTACCCAAAGAAGGCGATTTCTTTATTGATTACGAAGAGATTCCCGGAGAATATCCCGACGGTACAACCTATAGTCTGCGCAAACCGAACTACCGCTTTGAAAATTTAGCGTATGGCGAGTTTCATCCTGAAGTTGTCATGTCTGGGCGGGTGGCCAATCAAATGATTGGCTTGGGCTTGCTCGAGGCGATTAACGAAGACGACCTACTCAGTTGGGCAGACCCAAACGACCAAGATGGTGACGGCATTTCTGGCCGGCCTAATTGGGTTTGGGACGTTCTTAACCAACGCATGACCATGGGGCGCTTTGGCTGGAAAGCTGAGCAGCCTAGTATTTTGCAACAATCGTCTGCTGCATTTTCAGGTGATATTGGCATCACCACGGATATTTTTCCAGGCGCACACTGTGCTGCTGGGCAAGATGCCTGTCTGAACGCACTTTCAGGAAGTAACAGCGAGTCTGAACCTGAAATCATCGCGGATGATTTACTGAAAGTCACACTCTATTCAAGTACGCTTGCTGTTCCTGTTCAGCGTGATATTGATAGCCTGGACGTTCAAGCTGGTGCAGTTTTGTTTCGTGACATTGGCTGTAGTGGGTGCCACCTCGAGTCAGTCACTACCGGCATCCATCCAACCATTCCAGCGCTATCTCACCAGCAGATTCGCCCTTATACGAATTTACTTTTGCACGACATGGGCGACGGACTAGCAGACGGTCTCAGTGACTTTCAAGCCACTGGGCGCGAGTGGCGCACGCCGCCGCTGTGGGGGATTGGCTTGTTTGAAACGGTCAATAAACACACGTACTATTTACACGACGGCCGCGCCCGCAACCTCGAGGAAGCTATTTTGTGGCACGGTGGCGAAGCAGAGGCTAGCAAAGACACCTTTAAGCAACTTAGCCGCGAGCAACGCGAACAACTCCTCAGCTTTTTAGGATCTCTTTAGGATGGACACAGTGACAACATCAGCTATTCAAAAACGTAACCTGTTGATGGGGTTGGCACTAGCTCTAGTGGGTGTGCTCGCATTATTCAACAATCCATCACGCGTTCAAGCTCAAGCTGGCGAATTTGATCGGCGCGCGATGCTTACCAGCCTCAGTGAAAACGTGATTTTGCCATGTCATGAACGGTTTGTAGAGGTTGCCGATACCCTCGTGGCCCATGTCCAAAGCTTTTACGACAGTCAAGATGTGGCTAGTTTGCAAGACGCTCGAGTCGCTTGGCTAGAGACCAGCCTCATTTGGCAACAGTGCAAACTATTTTCACTAGCTGGCTTTGAAACGATGATCTTGCACAACCGCATTAGCAAAGTACCCCGCATTAACCTTATTGAAGACTTGTTAGCGAGTGGCAAAGATATCACCGCAGAAAGCCTCGAAAACGAAGGGTCTACCGTCAAAGGTGTGGCTGCTATTGAGTACATTCTCTTTCAAGAAGCTTCAGCTGAAGATGTACTCAATATTTTGCAAACTGACGCCCGCAGGCTGAACTACTTACTGGCGCTGTCACAAAACTTAGTTATTGAG
>JBCCBI010000470.1:0-4212 GCA_039034155.1 Deinococcota bacterium
GAATTAACCGGAAACGATATTAAAGCTATGACTATGAGAGTTGTACAAACCCTCCAAGAGGGTCAAGCACTTAGCAAGGCAGTGAACTTCTTAGGTGAGTTCATGAGCCTATGAGTTTGCGCATCTGGCTTGCTGAATGTATCGGCACCTTTGCACTCGTCTTTGTTGGTGTTGCCAGCATTGCATCAGGCAGAAGTGAGCTAGCAATTGCACTGAGTTTTGGACTGACCGTTGCAGTGATGATTGCGGCTGTCGGTGGCATTTCCTTTGCTCACTTTAATCCTGCGGTAAGTGTTGGCTTTTTTGTGTTAGGGCGTGTTAGCTGGCAAACGCTTTTGCTGTACTGGAGTGCAGAGCTTGCAGGTGCGATTGTAGCTTTAAGTTGCTTGCAGCTTTTCTCTGGCGCTAATCACTTGGCTGCAGTTACTTACGGGGTGACACAACTATCCCCCGAGCTTCAAGTGCTCCAAGGATTTGGTATTGAAGTGGTTCTCACGTTTTTTCTGATGTTTGTCATTGCTACCTGTGTTCTACAACAGCAACCCCAAGCAGGTGTCTACATTGGTGCAACAGTGACCCTATGTGCGCTAGCTGGTGGAGGATTAACAGGTGCGTCGATGAATCCAGCGCGGTCGTTTGCACCAGCTTTGTTTGCAAATACGTGGCAACATCACTGGTTGTACTGGCTAGCACCTTGTCTAGGTGCAGCTTTAGCAGCACTTACAGCACGCTATCTGTGGGATATTGAGGGGGCACTTTAGAACTGCTTAGCAGAGCTTTCGGGGTGCAGTTTGCCTATCTTAGGAATTTCATGAGATTTTCTTGCTAGCAAAGATGTTTTGGACTTGCTACTGCGCTAAGTGATACCACTACGTTGACTTGGAACGAAGACTGGTTAGCTAGTGATTACACAAAAAATACCTTCTGGATGCTTGTAATAGAGCAATTGTCCAGAAGGTATTTTTTGTGCTGAGGTTTAAATATTAAAAGGCTTAGCTCTCGCTGAAAAAAGCGTTCATTTCTTCAATAAGTTGCTCGAGCTGACCTTCTGCAACTGTACCGGTATCACGCAAGCTGGTGCTTACAGCCTGCAGATGCTCACTCAAGTCAGCAAAGCCTTGGGCGTGACCGTCACTATCGTTGTACTGGCGTAATAGGGCACTGTAAAGCTCATCGAGGTCGCTGACAATAATTTCGCTGGGCTGACCTGCGCTCAGGTCGCGCTGGAGGGTTTGTATGAGGCTTGCCATATCGTCACCTGTGAAATCATGCAAAATGGTATCGCTGGTAGCGAGTGCTTCCTCGAACTCGAGCACTAGTTCATCATAAAGTTCGCCCACGTTGGCATCACCTGCACGCAGGGCGGTTTCGAGCGTTAGCAAGTGCTCACTCAAGCTAGGGTTCATCCCCAGCGCTGTGCCAGAACGGGCGTAGGTTTCGTTAAAGACAGCCTCACCGTGCATCAAAATATCAGCAGCAAGTGGCCCAGCATTTAAGTTGCGTTCTAGGCTTTCAACAATTTCATAAACTGTTTCAAAGGCTTCAAAGTCGCCCTGTAATTCAGCTAGACTAAGCTCAGTTGTGCGCGGCAGGGTAACTGGCGGTTGTTGCTCAAACTCGAGCGGCCCCAAGTTCAAGATGGCAAGATCCTCGAGCTTAGGTAACGGCGTCACCACGGCTTCAAAGCGGTTGGTGGCTTGCCCCAACGCCAAAATAGCCAGCACAACAAGTACTGCTACGGTGACAGTGGTAGATACAGTTTCAGCCCAGGGGGTGGTCGGGCGCTCCTTCACGGTTAACTCCTTCGGATGTAGCACGTCTCAAACGTTGATGGAGACTATTGCACGTGTGTGGTTAGCGTTACTTTAGATGAACTAGCAAGGTAGATACGCTTTACGCTCACCCTACAACTTGTAGTTGTTAAAGGGTAAGGCAAAAACGCATCATAATCCTACCTCAGGAAGATAGGGCAACACTAGCCGTGGGCACATGGTTACTTAAGAATCCCTCGGCTAACATGCCTTCAGCAATTTGCACGGCGTTAAGGGCAGCACCTTTACGGATTTGGTCGCCAGCAACGAACAGCACAAGGCCACCCTCGAGGCTGCTATCTGCTCGAATGCGCCCCACTAGCACATCATCTTGACCGCTGGCCAGTTGGGGCGTGGGGAAGTGATTACTTGCCCGGTCATCAATGATCTGGACACCCTTAGCACGTGCGAGCACCTCGTGAGCTTCTGGCACGCTTACCGGGCGATCAAACTCAACATGGATGGCTTCACTGTGGGCGCGGAATACGGGCACGCGGATGCAAGTTGCGCTTATGCGTAGGTCGGGGCGGGCTAAAATTTTGCGTGACTCAAACAAAAGCTTGCGTTCTTCGGTGTTGTAACCATCTTCATACATATCTGAATCGTGACTAAACAAATTAAACGCAATAGGGTGCTGGAATTTGTTGGGGATGAGTTCGTCGCCAGCTAGATAGGCACGGCTTTGGCTGTCGAGTTCATCAATACCCGCAGCACCTGAGCCAGATACAGCTTGGTAAGTGGCCACGGTGGCCCGGCGAATACCAAACGCGCGCTCGAGCGGCGCTAGCGCCATGAGCGCAATAATGGTTGAACAGTTAGGGTTGGCAATAATGCCCTGGTGAGTGCGGGCGGCAGCCAGGTTGACCTCGGGAATAACTAGCGGCGTTTGGGGGTCCATCCGCCAAGCTGAGGTGTTGTCGATAACTACGGCACCATGAGCGGCCCACGCTTTAGCGTGCGCTTTAGAGATGCTCCCACCGGCAGATGAAAAGACAACATCAGCTTCTAAATTGCCGTCTTCTGGTAACGCTTCAACCGTGTACGTCGTTCCAGCGAAGGTGATAGTTTTCCCAGCTGACCGCGCCGATGCATAAGGGCGCAAGGTCGTCATAGGAAACTGGCGTTCTTCGAGTAACCGAATAAACTCTTGTCCTACAGCACCAGTAACACCAACGATGGCAACGCGCATAAATCTGCCTCCTCATGTGTTGACATAAATTCTTGTTGAAGATTAATTTGATGACTTGCTACAGCCCTGCGGTTTGTTCGCACAGCTTGCGCCAACACATTCAGCGAGTTTAGCAAGAAATGCGCTGGCGTGTGTCCTCTGCGGGTAGTGTGTGGAAGATTGTTTGAGAATATTTAGAGCTAGAAGACGTACTCGAGCATTATCCTTACTGTGACATGTCAAAACTGTACTCTGTCAAAATGGTGTCATGTCAAAGGTAATGCATAACACCAGAATTTCTATGAGATAATGATGAGTACGTTGCCACCCCTTTTGATGTTTGATATGTTCTCAAGATGCAATACGCGTTGTGGTTTTTGGATGGTTAGTGCTAGTGGGACATAAGCATCAATTAAGAACTGACTAGGTAAACGAGCTACACAGTGACGCATAATGAAACTACTAAAGCCAGTTAAGACATACAAAAAGTGACAACAACACCCAATACATCAGATATACTTGAAAGTAGCCATGATTGAATCCCTCGAGACCCTGCGACAAAAAGTGCAAACCCTTGGACCCGCGGGTCAAGATCTCCTCGTCGATCTGAAGCGCGCCATGAACGAAACGACCCTCATACAACGGCGGGTTGATGTGCTCGAGCGTATTGGCCGAATTGGCTCGTCGATGTCGCGCATCGAGACCGAGCAAGATGTTGACAAAGTACTGTCAGACATTCTTTCAAATGCTATTGAGCTCAGCCAAGCTGGCCGTGGGTTTATTGTGCTAAGTGATGAAGATGACGACGATGGCTTTGCAATAAGAGCCACACGCATGGGTGAAGGTGCGGACGAAGACGGTAGCGATAATGACATGCGTATTTCGCGCTCACTCATTAAAACCATCTTGCAAAATGAGCAGGGTATTGTCACCACGGACGCGCAGCAAGACGACCGCTTTGAGCGGAGTCAAACAATGATGGTTGCCAATATTCGCAGTGTTATGGCCACGCCGATTCGCTTACATGGCAAAGTGATTGGTGGGATTTACGTCGACAGCCAAATTTCTGACTACTTGTTTGATGATAACGACCTCAAAACCTTGTCTAGTTTTGCGGACAATGCAGCAGTTACGTTTAGCTTGGCAACCTCACTTAAAGCCCGGCGCGATTTTAATGTCCAGTCGGTACGGGCGCTGGTGAATGCTGTAGAAGCTGCAGACGCTTATACAGCC
>JBCCBI010000471.1:0-4211 GCA_039034155.1 Deinococcota bacterium
CGTTTTACGTTTGGAAGTTTATTGATGTTGGTCACTCCTCATTTAATACCTTCCAAACGCTTTTTTACACCGTATTCATTACCTGCAACTCATGAGTTTAACGTGTTTTGAGATGTTGAAGATAGTGAAGTGAAAACTATTGTGCGTTTGTGTTACAACCTTTTGAGTCACCTTAGTTAGTGCCTCTTGTAGTTGCTAGATGGCAGTCAGTGGAAGTTTTTGCAGGATGGTAATACGGTATAATTACAGTAATAACTCAACAGTATAAAAGCCAATAAATTACACTACTTGTAACCGTAAAGGCTTTATGCTTATAATGTTAAATATGAAAAAAGACCTGCTGTATTGCTCATAGGACTTGGTATTCTTTTTACATTACTTACGGGATTAGGTGTTTTTCGGTACTTTGCACCGGCTAGTATTAGTATTGCACAATCTACACCTGAACATGATTTCTCAAAGGTAGATGCTGCACAATCTATCACAGGGCGTTATTTTTCAGAGGTGGTTCAAGACCTTGAACTGGTAATTGAACAAGCTAATGATGTGCTTGTCGCTCATTTGAATGATGGTTGGCAAGTTACTATGCCTGTTGAAGGCTACCGTGTTAGTGAGAATCGTTGGCAAGGTGATGTGGAACTAGAGCTTAATAGAGATGGCATGGCCATGTCTGTACTAGCTCAATTTGAACTCACTGCCAACAATACTAATGCTGAAGAACTCCGCTTTAACTTAACTTTTGAAGATAATGAAGTAGTATCATGGCCCTTTATCCCACTAGATGAAGGGGATGTGCCTACTGCTAACGAGGATAGAGAGACACCATTATTGCTTGAACTCCTTGCTTATGTACCTGATACAGAAAAATATCGAGAGAATTATCTAAGTATCACGTACAATCATTTTTGGCGTATGAGTGAGCAATCTACACCCCCGCTTGCGCCAACATATATCCGTTCTCAAACAACTGCTGATGCTAGCGATGTACATCTTGCAGCTATGCGCTTAAGTACAAGCAATTTTGACTTAGGTCCACTTTTTTTGACTTATTCAGCGTTTATGGCGGGCGGTATGACTGAAGCAGTTGGATTCTCTATATTCGATATTGAGGCAAGTCTTGTTGCGGGTGGCTCAGGTGAAGATATCACTGTCTTGAAAACAGATGCTGTTTACAGCGATGTCGAAGTAGCACTTTCTGAACGTGGCTTTGAACGTTTAGTAGTAAGTGATATACCTATGTGGACACGTTTTGAAGATGGTACTATGACTGTACAGGAGCGTAATACTGATGACCCCTTTGGGGGGCATCTTGGCAGGTCAGCAAGGATAGCCCTCTTTCCAGGGGTAATGGTTAATGGCAGTTTTACGGAGATAACCACCTATAGTATTGAAGCTGCTAACCAACAACGTCCTTCATTAGCAGATGCCCCAGATATGCAAGCGCTTGTAAATGCTACAAGCACGCTAGGTGAAATTGTCCAAGCGACCTTTTTGAGCCCTTTTGAAGTGGGAATTGATCTTACAAAAGAACTAGACCCTAGATCCAAAAAGGCAACAATTGCTGCTCAGGATAATTTGGGTACTTTGCCGCTTTATGAACTTGCCATGCTTATTGATTTTGTGGACACTGATGGTGAAACACGTCATGCGTTGGCTATGCTTTACACAACACAAACGGATGCAGAAGCGGCAATGGAAGAAGGGCAAAAAAGGCTCGAGTTATTTAGTACTGTTATTCCCTCAGCCGGGGAATTTGAAAACTTAAACTTTCAATCACAAATAGTGCAGTGGAATGGTCTGTATGTCAGTTTGATTAGTGCGCATTACAAGTCACAACCTTTTAGGTACAGTGCTATGTTTGGGAATACCCTTTTTCGTGTTTGGATGGCTGGAGTCCATATGGGTGACTTTTTCCCTGCCTACGCAATAGACTCAGAGTAGGTATTTCTGCTTTAGTAAGCACTAATCAAATATCCAGCCTGATGCTGATGAGCTGCTACTACCTGTAATATTTCTAGTGTTACCTGGTAGTTCACCACCTCGGTTTGTACCATCCAGCGAATAGATATCTAGAGAAGCAGCTAAACGCCGTGAACGCCGCCACCTCCCCCAATTCCAAGCACGCCAGTCATTGTCGTTCAGGTCTTGGCGCACGTACCACTCAATCAGCGGTGCTAACTGGTCTTGCACCTCGTCATCACCCGTGGACGCTTCGTAATACTCAAGCACGCTTGGTGCAGCATCCGCACTAAGCTGGTAAAAATAGCCCACGTCTAAACTCAACCCTGCTTGTGCCCTAGCTAAATTGATGTTGGCAATGCGCGCATCCGGGTTGCTTATATATAGCCCAACAACCCCCAACATGCCAAACATGAAATAGCTGTAAGCAAGCTTCGGCTCACGTGAACTGTGTAGCCTCAGCAGAAACAGCACCATCAAGCCAGCAATCCACAAAATCATGGCGCTGCTGTAATAGCGCAACTCGGTGAGGCCGTAAACTTGAATGTAAAGGTTAAGACGTATAAATGCGGAGACAATCACAGCGTACAGTAAGCCCACCAATACACTTGCGAGGGTTCGGTAGAGGCGTTTAGCTTGGCTCGTCCACATGCCCACGAGTAAGACAATGTGCAGCAAAAACGTGACGGTAACAAGCTCAAAAAAGCCGCGTCTTCCGTAGTTAGCATAGCTAAGCTCAGACGTTAAGACCGCTGACTCGCCAGCAAACAAGTAACTTGCTTGCACGGCGATGAACGTGCTAAACAGCAACACTAACGAGCCGTATACGAGTGCAGTTTCAATGTTACCCAAGCGCAAACTGCTTGGTGGTTTGGGGTCAAGCTGCTGCCACGGCCTCGCCAAGAGGGTTTGGCTTAAAAAGGCAAAGGTTAACCCCGCGTAGATGATGCTGAAGATGATGTGCTCGAGCAACTCCCCAATATCCCACTGCAATAACGGGTTTAAGAGCGCTTGAAAGCGCGCATCTGCCGACACAAAAAGCCCTGTAAAAATAACGAGTAAAGGTAGTGCAATGAGCACACCGCGAATGCTAGCAGCAACGGCAGGTTGCTTGCTTAGAGTGCTTTGCCGGCGAAGCTTCTGCCACGGGACACGCCACAAAAATTGTAAGGGGCTAATTATGAAGCCAAACGTTGTGATAACTAAGTTAAAGATGCCTTCAGCAAAGTTAGTCTGCCTCAGGTGAGGTTGGGTTGCTCGAGCCGCAATTAAACAAAACAGTAACCCCTGCACAAAAATATTGAGTGCTTGTAAGAAGCTCGAGTCGCGCCAGCTAAAGAGCATCCCAAAAATAAGTAAACAACTGAGTAAAACGGGATTGAGGCCGAGGTCGAGCTTAGCGTAGCGTGCCAATACAATAAGTCCCACGACCATAACCGTACTCATCAAGCTGACATTGAGCCCAACAGCAAAACCTTGCAAAAGCCAATTGGCAAACACGCCAAGCCCTAAACAAAACGCAACAATGCTCAAAAGTTGCGGGGGGCTTAACGCTAAGCTTGTCTGGTTATTTTTTGTTTGATTATTAGCGGTAGGATGCGTCAAGGTGTTGGTAGTGTGATCCATATTGCCTCCTCTTACACATAGTGTGTATTATACATATAATGTGTAGAGATGATGTGTGAAGATGGCTCGAGGAGGCTGTCGCCATCTTGCTAGTTGTCATAGTTCCGTCAGATAAATCCTTTACAAGCACAGTCTAGGAGCTTGTTTTAGTAGGCTTAATATGAAACATGCCATTGAGTCCTTGGTTAACATTTCGTAAAGTCAAAACGTGGAGGCTACCTTGAAACGAATCTGGGTATTTTGTGTTGTGCTAACGGTGGCACTGCTTAGTGCGTGCCAACCCTCGGCTGGACTATCTAACCAAGTTGCAAATAACGTGTTACCCACGCTTATCTCAACAACGACCCCGCAAGAAGAAGGCGATCCCCTGGTGCTCCAAGGGCGCTATTTTGGTGACGGCTTCGCCGGTGAAGGCCGCGATAGCTATGTAATTATCGGCGCACAAGCGGACGGCAGTGGCGGCTTTAGAGTTAACCCGCGCCCTGAAAACTGGGCTCCTAACCGTATTGTGTTTGGCGTACCCGAAGGCGTCGGCTACGGCTTTGTCTTTGTAGTTGTTGATGGCGTGCGCTCCAATGGTTTACCTGTGAGCATCGGCAGAAATTTACCTGTTAACCCGCTTGTAG
>JBCCBI010000472.1:0-4211 GCA_039034155.1 Deinococcota bacterium
CTAAGGAGAATCTATGACCAAGGTCATCAACGACCCTAGCGACTTCAAAGAAGATATGATCGCGGGTATGGTGCGTGCTTACAGCCGCTATTTTCAGCGCGTTCCTAACGCTGCCGGGGTAATGGTGCCCACAGCCCCCCAAGCAGGTAAAGTGTCCGTAATTAACGGGGGCGGTTCCGGGCATTATCCTGTGTTTGCCGGGCTCGTTGGCACTGGCATGATGGACGCTGCTGTAATTGGTGACGTGTTCACCAGCCCCTCCAACGAACAAGCTTACCGAGTCGCCAAAGCCGTTGCCAGTGACGCAGGTGTGCTATTTAGTTACGGTTACTACAACGGCGACGTGATGAACTTTGATATGGCCAGCATGCGTTTAGAAGATGATGGCATCAACGTTGAAACGGTGCTAGTCACAGATGATGTTGCCTCTGCCCCACCTGATGAACGCTTTGAACGACGCGGCATTGCCGGGGGATTTTTTGTCTACAAAGCTCTCGGCGCAAGTTCTGCCAGGGGTGATAACCTCGCCACCGTAAAAGCCATGGGTGAACACGCCAACGCGCATACCCGCACGTTTGGTGTGGCGTTTGACGGTTGCACGCTGCCAGGTAAATCTGAACCGCTCTTTACGGTGGACGCTGGCAAGATGGAACTGGGCTTAGGTATTCATGGGGAGCCGGGCATTGAAGTAGGCGATATTGCCACCGCCCAAGAACTCGCCAAAATTATGAGCGCTCGAGTCCTTGCTGACCCACCCGACAACGCTAGTAATGATGTTGCAGTGATTGTGAACAGCCTCGGGCGCACTAGCGAAGAAGAGTTGTTTGTGCTCTACAAAGATGTGGCAGGAGAGCTCGAGCGAGCTGGCTTGAACGTACACGAAACCCACGTCGGCAGGCTCACGACATCGTTGGATATGGACGGCTGCTCACTCAGTCTGTTCTGGTTAGATGATGACCTCAAGCCTCTGTTAAATGCCCCTGCAGACTGCCCTGCCTACACCCGAGTGGGAGGTTAGAACGTGTCCATTCAAGTTGTCCAAACTATCTTCCAAAATATCTTAGAGGTTATCTCTGCCAAAGAAGATGAACTCGGCAAGTTAGATGCTGTTGCTGGCGACGGCGACCACGGCATCGGCATGGTGCGCGGGCTAAAAGCAGCTCATAAAACTGTTCAAGACGCAAACACAATGAGTCCCAGCCAACTCATTAGCGACGCTGGCGCCAGTTTTTCAGATGCTGCTGGCGGGTCTTCGGGTGCGCTGGTAGGCATTTTAATGATTACGACGGGTAATAAACTGCAAGATGACAACATGGATACGGCCCATGTTGCGCAGGCGCTCGAGCTAGGCCTCACGCGTATGTGCAAACTCGGCAAGTCCGGGCCCGGTCAAAAGACCATGATTGATACCCTTGATCCGTTTATCACCTCGCTTAAAACGTTTGCAAACAAATCTTTAAGTGACGGCTGGCAAGCTGCCCTTCCCGCTGCTGAGGACGGCATGAACGCAACTGCGACTATGACCAGCCAAAAAGGTCGTGCTGCCAAACTTGGTGAGCGCAGCAAAGGTCACAAAGACCCTGGTGCAGTGTCGATGTTCTATATGCTCGAGACGGTTGGCGAGGTACTTAAAAGCGCCTAATCTGAGCCCAACGAACACCACTCCTCACGCGCAAATCGCCTCGAGTAAGAGTTTTGTAAGAGTTGGTATGGCAAACTGGTATTACAACGCACTCATCTGGTGGTTGCCGTAAGCCTGATAGTGTTTGTAATTTCATCCTTTATTTTTTATAAAACTTGCAAACAACTTCTACATTACGGCAATCACTCAACTTTGGAAAGGAGTACGTTTATTATGATTACAGGTTTAATGTCCCGCTGGCAGCAACAGTTGCCTACCCGATTGTCATCTACGCTCGTCATCCTTTTACTCACAGCTTTACTAGCTGCTTGTGGTGGCGACTCCCCGGCTGAATTTACTGCGCCAGAAGAACCATCAAGCTCTTTTATCAGCGTAGCTGAATTAGGCAGTGGTTTAGTTGGTCAAGACCTCGCAGAGGGTCTTAGCATCAGCCAAGAAAGTGACCAAATTACCGATATTGACGGTGTGCGCAACCGCGAAAGCGTTTATTTAGTGAGTACGACCAGCGATCTTGTTGGACTTACACTCTACCCAATCGAAACACCACGCACCCTTGCAGGTACAAATGTCGCCAGTATGCGTGATGCGACCGGCAACCTTATTGATGATGCCAGCGTTGCCCAAGGCATTATGCTCGAGACCACCGCTAGCTTAACGGCTGCAAACATTGCCACCGTGGACGCTTTACTTGATGCAGATATTAGCGTTTTGGGTGATGGTGCCATTACCACTGAACAAGTTGGTGATGCTTGGCGCGTTACCTTAAACCTCAGCTATCCATTTGACGAAGCTAACCCCGGTAGTAACCCTGACAGCTTTTTGCTGCTATTTGCGTTTGTCGAAGACACCACCCAAGCTGACCCACGTACCCTGAGCTTTAGCATGAGTGATGTTGGCATTGTGACAACTGACCCAGCTATTGAGCTCGTTATTTCAGCTAGCCTCGAGGCACCTGTTGTCACCTTGCCCTAGTCTTTAGTTTGTTACTAACCCTAAATTGCGCTCCTCAATATTGAGGAGCGTTTTTTGTGGCCTCGAGTTTGCTTCAACGCAACAAAGCTACATCTCACCAAATCAATAGCTACGCTTCAAATCTAACCTCATAACTGTTAGCACCTACTTGATTACAAAATCATTCCACCTGTATGATTTTGCAAGGAGCGCACTTGTAAAGAGCTGATACCAGCTAGTCACAAGCATGATCATGTAAAAGCCTATGATTAACACGCGTTCAACCTCACCCCCAGGAGAATTTTTATGGACTGGACTAGCCGTTACGCACGCCGTAGCCAACGTTTCCCCGACTCCGAGCTAAGCCGTGTTTTACGGCTTACCCGCAAATCAAGTGTTATTTCATTTTCGGGTGGCTTGCCCTCCCCAGAAATTTTCCCAGTCAGCGCGCTCAAGGCAGCCAGCGACTATGTGCTTACCCACGAAGCCACTCAGGCACTGCAATACAGCATTACTGAAGGTTATGAACCCCTGCGCGAGTGGGTTTTGAGTGATTTGAACGCACCTGATGATTGGGACGCCAGCAACGTGCAAATTGTTACAGGCTCGCAGCAAGGGCTTAGCATCATTGGTAAAGCGCTGCTTGACCCTGGCGACAATATTGCTGTGGAACTGCCTAGCTACTTTGGCGGCTTGCGGGTTTTTGATAGCTACGAAATTAACTATTTAGGCGTGCAGTGCGACGAAGACGGTATGTTACCTGACTCTTTAGAGACTGCCCTTGCCCAAAAGCCTAAATTCCTCTATGTGATGCCTACCTTCCAAAATCCTAGAGGCACCACCATGAGCCTCGAGCGCCGTCAGAAAACAATTGAACTCGCCCGCAAATACGGCGTGCCTATTGTTGAGGATGATGCCTACGGACGCTTGCGGTTTGAAGGGCAAAACCTCCCTAAACTGGTTGAGCTAGCGCCAGATATGGTGATTTACAGCAGCACCTTCTCCAAAATTTTAGCACCAGGGATGCGCCTTGCCTGGCTTGCCGGTCCACGTGATGTCATCGAGATGATGATGCGCACTAAACAGACCGCCGACATGCACACGCCTATTTTTACGCAACTCATAGCGCATCAGGTTGCTGTTAATCACAACTTAGACGATCATATTCAAGTGATTTGCGACTTTTACCAAGATCACCGCGACGCTATGCTCAGCGCCATGGATGTTTGTTTTCCCGAGGGCGTCAGTTGGAACCGCCCCCAAGGTGGCATGTTTTTGTGGGTCACGCTGCCGGAACATATTAAAGCAATGGACGTTTTGCATCAAGCGATTAAGCAAGATGTTGCATTTGTACCTGGTGATCCATTTTTTGCCGATGGCACTGGTAAAAACACCTTCCGCCTCAGCTATTCCAAACCCAGTTCAGATGACATCCGTGAGGGTATCCGCCGTTTAGGTGAGGTCTTAAACGAGCAGCTTGCTCCTGCTGCTGTCTAGCCCCAGCCCACTCACATATCAAGCCCCTTGTTGGCATGGTGAAATTCTGCAGTCGGGTTAGCGTTGATCGTGAAACGCCCCGTCATTCCCAGATGCATGATGAGGGCTTCGCCCGTGTCGA
>JBCCBI010000473.1:0-4190 GCA_039034155.1 Deinococcota bacterium
CAACAATATCTTGACTAAAAAACTCAACAGCACATCAGCCAAGAAAGCCTTAACTTGAAAGACTTTTTAGATAAATTCTAGCATTTCCACGAGTGACTGCCACAGGCAGCCTTCCCGTGCGACCTAGGGGAGTAGAAATCGACCTGCTCAGTGTGGGGGGACTGATCCTGGAACTGCTAATTCTTAGACACTCAGGTACTTACTAACAGCATCTTGATCTGTCTGCTGGGTGTGCCCCTGTTCCACAACCTCACCTTTTTGCATAATATAAAACCGTTCAGCAAAGCGCCACGCAAAATCTAGGTACTGTTCAACAAGTAGAACTGCCACACCAAGCTCACTGCGGACGCGCCCTAAGGCAACCTCAATTTGTTGGACAATACTAGGCTGAATGCCTTCGGTAGGTTCGTCTAACAGCAAAATTTGCGGGCGCGTTACCAAGGCACGGGCAATGGCGAGTTGCTGCTGCTGCCCGCCACTTAAGTTGCCACCTTTAAAGTTACCAAGGTCTTCTAGGACAGGAAAAAGTTGGAAGATATAGCTAGGAATATTTTGAGGACGGCCTAAGTTACGCCGCGCTTTGTCTGTGTTCTCGCGGCTCAAGTAGGCAGCTAGGGCAACCTCGAGGTTTTCTGTCACTGTTAGATTTGCAAAAATACCTCGTCCTTGCGGTACATAGGCAATTCCCTGCTGCGCACGTTTATGGGAAGCTAGTCGGGTAATGTTGCGTTCACGGTAATAGAGTTGCCCAGCGTTAATAGCTTGCAAGCCCATGATGGTTTTCAGGAGTGTAGTCTTACCCACACCATTGCGCCCCAGAAGTGCCACGGACTCACCCGGTTGAATATCTAGCGTTACATCCCACAAGACACGACTTTGCCCGTAACTACTAGAGATATGACGTAGCTCGAGCATTAGTGTGACCTACCTAAATACACGTTGATAACCTCTTCATTATTGCGAACTTCAGCCATACTACCCTCAACTAAAAGCTGCCCTTGGTGCAAAATGCTCACCGGTGCATCTAGCAATTCCACAAAGCTCATGTCGTGGTCAATAACTAACACCGTGTGATCTTGTGCGAGCTGACGAATAAGCTCTGCTGTCTTGGCCGTTTCTTGTGAGGTCATGCCAGCTGTTGGTTCATCGAGTAACAGTAGTTCGGGGTTTTGCACAACTACCATGCCAATTTCGAGCCACTGCTTTTCACCGTGCGCTAAGTGAGACGCTTGAACATCACGTTTGTGGGTTAGACCTACCCTAGCTAGCACGTCTTCAATATTTTGGCGTTCGTGTTGGCTAAGCCGCCCGTGTAAATTTTTAACCCAACTCCGTTGCTCACGGGCTGCTACGGTGAGGTTGTCAAATACACTTAAGCGCTCGAGCACACCCGGTGCTTGAAACTTGCGGCAAATACCTGCTTGGGTAATTTTGTATTCAGTCAGCGCTGTAATATCTCTACCCTTGTAATACACACTGCCTTGGCTCGGTCTAACTTTGCCAATTACGCAGTCACAAAGGGTACTTTTACCTGCTCCGTTGGGACCAATGAGGACTTTGATGGTATTGGGTTGAATATTAAAACTAATGTTATTGAGCGCTTTGAAACCCTCAAATTCAACCGTGATGTCACGTAGCTCGAGCAGGGCCTCAGTCATGGCTGACCTCGCTAGGAGTATTAGCGGATGCCGTGACAGGTGTTACAAAAGGCTCCTGAACACTATCAGACGATGCCAGTGAGCTAGGACTGCGCGTCAGAAGTACTGCAAGTCGCTCAAAAAGTCCCGTGAGTCCTCTGGGTAACACTGTACCTACTAAAATAAATACAGCGCCGAGTAACATTGGCCAGATGGCTGGAAAGCGGCTGCTAATGTCCTCAGCTAAAAATCTGCCTAAAACCATGCCAAGGACCGACCCGGTGATACTTTCCCGGCCGCCAAACGCAACCCACACAGCCATCTCAATCGAGGGTTTTACACCTACATCTGCCGGTGAAATGATCCCTGCATGAAGTACAAAAAACGCGCCGCCAAGGCCTGCGAACAAACCTGCAATTGCAAACACAACAACTTTGTAGGGCGTAGGGTTATACCCCAAAAAGCGGGTGCGATTTTCACCATCACGAATTGCTACGAGTAGCTTGCCAAAATGACTTCGCGCGAGCCACTGAGCTGCTAACCAAGCTACTAAGAGGGCTGCCACCGTGGCAATATAAAGGCCTCTGCGCACGCTGTTACTGGTTAAGTCAAAGCCAAGCAACGTCGTAAAATTAGAAAGTCCGTTAAACCCATTGGTATAGGTTTGTTGGCTGACAATCAACGTTGTGAAGGCTAGTACCAATGCTTGGGTAATGAGCGCAAAGTACACTCCGGAAATGCGCCGCCAAAAGACTAAGATGCCTAAAAGTGCTGCAGCCAACGTGGGCAAAATAAGTACCATGGCAAAAGCAAACCATGCAGATTCAAAGGGTTGCCACCACCAAGGTAACTCGGTAATACGCGGGCGAAAGCTGCGGGCCATAAACCCTGGCAGCGCGCCATCTGCTTGGACAAGTACCAAATGCATAGCCATTGCGTAGCCACCGAGCGCAAAAAAGACACCTTGTCCTAGGCTCAAAATGCCCGTGTATCCCCAAATGAGTGAAAAGCCAACCGCTAGAATACCAAACGATAAAAACCGCCCTAGTAAAGATAAGTTGTAGCTACTTAAGTAAGACGGGGCCATGAACAGTCCTATAAAGCCAAGTAAGGCGATCACAAAACCAAGCGCGTTAGAGGCATTTTTGCTCATGACTCGAGCGCCCTCGAGCGCGTCACGACAAAGCCACGCGGCCTAAACTGTAAAAATAAAATAACAAGCACTAAGATGATGACCCGCGCATAACTTACGCTGTAAAAACTCTCAAAAAATGACGTAAAAAACCCTAGCGATAGGGCTGCTAGCACCGCTCCCCAAATACTGCCCACACCACCCACGATGACAACTAGAAAGGCATTGACGATGTAGCTCGAGCCAATCACACCGGTAATAGGCGAAATTGTCGCTAAAGCCGCGCCAGCTAGTCCAGCAATACCTGTTCCCAAAGCAAAAACACTCACATCAATAACACGGGTGTTAACGCCTAAAGATGCTGCTATCGCCCTATCTTGGTTGACAGCTCGCACATACAATCCCAAACGTGTATAACGAAGTAGCAAAAGTAAAGCTGTAATCACTAATCCAGACACAGCAATTACAAATAAACGCACATAGGGCAGGGTGACACCACTGAGTGCCCCACCATCAATAGACACAGCACCACTAAGCCAGCCTGGTGCCACAAAACTAACGCCAAAGGGTTGCCACAGAACCACTGCTTGCTGCAAAAGTAAACTAACTCCCCAAGTCGCTAACAGCGTGTCCAAAGGACGCCCATAAAGCCAGCGAATGATTGTTATCTCTAAAAGTGCACCAAGCAACGCTGTTGTGATAAACGCTGCAGGAAGCGCCAGCCATAACGATATGTCTTGTGACACAGGGCTGCTTTGGACAACATACGCTGTAACGCCGCCCAACATGAGCATTTCGCCGTGCGCCATATTGATGACGCGCATAAGCCCAAAACTTAAAGCGAGGCCTATAGCTGCAAGTAACAGTATCGATGCCAAACTAAGCCCATTAAAAACTTGGTTTACAACAAAGACAGGATCGGTGAGCAAAGAAATATCCTCCTGGTACAAACGGGATAATGTTAAAGATTTAAACCACCGACAAACATTCGCTAGGATTAAATAGCATAGCTAAATGTCGGGAATACAACTAGAGCATGTAGGATGTCATTTGGATTTAATCGTCAGATTTATGTATATCGAGACTCATTCGGAATCATCTTTAATTTTGGATATAAACCGTTTTTAAATAAGATTTGCACTTTTTGCTTGTATTTTTATGATTATCTAGTGCGAGCATTTGTGATTTAAAAGAGGGTTCAAGCCGCTGTCATCACTAATAAATGCTATAGCTAGGATGGAGCGGCTTGAATATTGGTGAAGCTCATCTGAAATCATGTGTAATGTGAGATGAGCACGTGTAAGTAAGAGCTAGTTCTAGTTAGCCAGCAAAGTCACAGGTGTTGCCTGGGAAAGCTAGTGGATCATAAGGTTCTGGGGCAACTGCCTCGCCAGAGTCCCAAATAATCTCAAACTGACCAG
>JBCCBI010000474.1:0-4185 GCA_039034155.1 Deinococcota bacterium
AAGTGATAATGAGCCTGTTCAAGTGCTGTGTCCAGGCTGTGGATTTGCGAATATTTTTTGGGGTAAAACAGACAGCGAAGGCAAAGTGGTTGAGCATTTTGGTAGGCGTTGCCAAGGCTTGCTGGACGATGGTGAAGAACAAGTACAGCGCGATTATCGTTTTCGGTTTAAAGAATGTGAGCAGTGTGGTGAACAAAATGATATTGCTGCAAGGCAGTGTCAGTCCCATAAGCTGTGATGTCAACTTATGTATTGTCGCTACAGATTTGGCTTTGAAGCGTAACGAGTAAGGTTGCTAAGGTCTCTACAGGTGCTGCGGCTGTGTAAGTACCTCCTATCTGGAAACCGCAGTTTTCGTAACATGCGTTTAGCGGTTAAGGATGGGCGCTGCTGATTAGTGTGTTTCAACTTGGAGGTACTTAAGTTAATTTCTGGCTGCAAATGCACACGTAGGTTGTAGTGCATCTGCTAGCATGAGTTTACGGTGGAAGAACTTCTCATCATCATAGCCGTGCTAGGGATGGCGGCTTATTTTGTCTACCAGCTTATTTTGAGTAACCCAGAAACCTCGAGGCTGGTTGCCTTTGTCGCCTTGGGACTCGTTGGCAGCTATGCGCTTATTCGCATTATGATTTATGCCGTTAAACGGATGCGCCGCCGCAGGCGTGACAAAGCTCGCCGCGCCAGTGAGTTTGTGCGCCGCCGCAACGACGCTGTGCGGCAGGTTTTAAGCCTCGCCAAGCGCTATGGCGGCACGCTGACAGCAGCGCAACTTCATGCTGAAAGTAACTTTGGCCTAGACGAAAGCCGTCACTGGCTCGAGCACGCCCGCAATTTAGGTGAGGCTTACACTGAACCTGGTGAACGCGGGGTAGTTATCTATATGTTTCCGGGCTTGTTTCCCAAACGGCTTGCCCAAACCAGCGCCGACGACAGCGCTAGAACGCGCATTTACAACCTCGTTCAAGGACTAAAAGGGCGCAGTTCCGACCGCGTTCACCGCAAAGCGGTTGATGTGAGCAAAACAATTTTTGAATTTTTACCCCGCGTTCACGATGTTGTGAGCAGCGATTACGAGGTTTACACGATTAAGCAAGTTGCGCTGGATTATTTTCCAACCTTGCTCGAGAACTACCTGCAACTTGCGCCTTCTTACGCGCAAAGTAAACCTATTGCGGATGGGCAAACGGCGGAAGCTGTCTTAGAATCACGGTTAGATTTACTGTCAAAGGGGACTCGGGAAATGCTCGAGAACCTTCACCACAACGACGCCCAAGCGCTGCTTAAAACGGCTCGGTTTTTGGAAACGCGCTTTGCCAAAGAGGAACTTAAGCTCTAGGCGGTTTCACGGCCTCACGTAAAAATACAAACAGCAGCGCCAAAAACCCGCCAACCACAATGCCAAGTGCTGTGTTTAACGTCCGCCGTGGCCCAATAGGTAGGTTAGGTGCCGATGCCGGACTGAGCAAACGTGCATTGGTGGGTGCAAGTTGAGTTACAAAGCCAATCATCGGCTGCAAGCTTGCTACGTCGTCGTAGGCATCTTGAGCACGAGTTAGGTCGCGTTCAATACGGCTGCGGGTTTGGTTGAGGTCGGCAATTTGGGTTTGCAACCTCTCAGCTTGGGTGTTGAGGTCGGTGAGCTGCCGAGTTACTTCACTTTGTTCAGCGAGGGCTTGCTCGAGCGTTACCGTTTGCGTGCGTAAATCCTGCTCAAAATCCCGCCACGTTGCTGAACTTGCCAGCAGCACGCGACTTTCTTGACGGTTGGCCAGCTCTGCTAGCGCCACTTGTTGGTAGGCATTGCGGTAGGCTGTTTCAGCTTCCTCGGCGGCAGCTTGTAAGATACGCTGCTCACTTTCTTGAGCCAGACGAGCAGTACGTGCATCGTCTAAGCGCGTCCGTAAATCGCGGACGACAACTTGGAGTGTTTCTGCTTCAGCTTGCAACGCAGCTAACCTACCCCGCGCATCTAAGGAACGCTCTAAGGCGCTGGTATAGCTAGGGTTTAGTTCATCTCGCTCGAGCGTTAAGTCAAGAGTATCTATATCATCTAACAGGCTCATAAGTAGAGGATTATCAATAACGCGTTCTGTTAGTGTCACTTGCTCAGGTTGTGCTTCTAAAGCAGTATTTAATTCAACAACTCGGGCCTCTTCAGCAGCAATTTCACTTCTTAAGGTGAGGAGTTCAGCGTCACGCTCAGCGAAGACTCTGGTGAGTTCATCTTCAAGAGCTTGGAGTAGCGTGAGGATATTGCTTGTCACCTCAAACGTATTAAGGGCGTCATTTGCTTGGTTCATTCGCGCTGCAGACGCCTCGAGCTGTGTGTTCAGTGTTTCTATATCTAGTTGTGCCGTTAGGCTGTCAATTGCACCCCTGGCGGCTGCAATTTGCCGCTCGAGCAAGGTCAGTTGCGTTTCCCCATCAGCAATTTGGGTAGTTATCGCCACAAGGCGTGCAGCCAGCAACTCACCGTTGTCACCGGCTTGAAAGTCACGCCAACGTGCTTCGGTACCGTCTAGCTCGAGGGTGAGGCTTTCAACCTCATCTAAGGTTGTGCGGTTAACCGGGTCAAGACTAGCTAGCAGCGACTGCTGCACGGCTTCAATGCTGCTAGCGGCCCAAGCATCTGCTAAAATCACCGTGTGCTGCGGATCGGTGCTGCGCACGGCATGAGTTACAGCGAGGGGCGCAATAATATCGGACCGTACAGGCCCCAAAATCTCCGTGGTGGTCCCGCGCCGCAGTGTGCTGACAACATCACCCACGTTTAATTCTGGGATGATATTCACGACATCTTGAGCAGCATCTTCTAAGACAGCGCGGCTTTTGGCAAGTGTCTCGTACGCGCGAAATGACACATCACTACTAGGGTTAAAACTCACGTTGCCGGGGCCTTGCACGCTGATGGGGCGCGGGCTGATGAGCACGGTGCTTTCTGCTAGATAAATCTCGGGCAAAAAGCTCGAGTACACAAAGGCAATAATGCCGAAAACTAGCGCCACAATAATCATCAGTGGCAAACCGCGCACAAAGGTCAAATACAAGTCTCGCAGCGAAATATCATCGCGAAATTCACTGGCGGATACTGGTGTCACGGGTTCTACAGGCTGGTTGATGGGTACATCGCTCATGAGTCCTGCCTCCTCACAAGTTGCTGAGGCGTACAAGGTTTAGCCAACATCATCGCAAACGTCATTACACCTGTCATCACGACTGTCATCACAGTGCGGTGTTGAGAGAAATCACGGACCATAACGCTATTGTGCCTCGAGACACTCTAAGATAACGACATCTAAGATGATAATGCCCCTTCATAATTAGCTGATGGTGTAAGCAGGCGTTAATCCCCGTTACAGCACACAAGTTAAAGCACGTAGCGGCTCATGTCTTCATCACTACTGATGTCATCGAGCTTTTTCTCGACGTAGTCACGGTTGATGGTAACTTGACCCAAGTCTGTCCCAAAGGAAACATCTTCCAAAACCGTCTCGAGTACGGTGTGCAACCTGCGCGCGCCAATGTCTTCAATGTCTTGGTTCACTTTCGCGCTGTACTGGGCAACGGCTGCAATGCCCGTCTCGTCAAAGACGAGGTTGGTGCCGTCGACCTCGAGCAAGGCCACATACTGTTTCGTCAGCGAGTTTTCCGGTTGGGTAAGAATACGCTGGAGGTCACTTTCAGACAGTTCTTCAAGCTCGACTCGAACTGGAAAACGCCCTTGTAACTCGGGAATTAAGTCACTGGGTTTAGCAACGTTAAACGCACCCGCCGCAATAAAAAGCACGTGATCGGTACGCACCGAGCCAAAGCGGGTGTTGACCTGCGTGCCTTCAACAACTGGTAGCAGGTCGCGCTGTACGCCCTCACCGGAGACATCTGCGCCACCTTGTTTATCGCTACCAGCAACTTTATCAATTTCATCAATAAAAATAATGCCGGCGTTTTGTCCTGAGCTTTGGTGCTCGCCCCCATTTCGACGTCTTCGGGCCGCACGAGGATCTTGATCGGCGATCCTTGCGGAATGGTGCAATTTTCTACGGTGACGGACTGGTTATCTAAGGTCGACGCAACAGCATTCTGGTCCTTTAGTTGCGAGATTTTTCCGTCGATCAGATTGCCCTCGCCAAGGAACTCCGCGACAAACTCATTCTTAGGGTGCTTGTACAAGTCTTCGGGCGT
>JBCCBI010000475.1:0-4178 GCA_039034155.1 Deinococcota bacterium
TCCTAACACGCCTAGCATCTGCTCAAACACGGCTGGCTTAACACCTGTCAAACGCTTAAACCCTTCTGGTGCTAACCTCTTAACCTGTTCATATCTCATCCCTTACTTTGAATCAGCAGTCAGTACTTTTGCAAGAGGTCTATTATTTAGCTTGGGAATGCTCATACGGTAAAATAGACTATGCAATGGACACCTGACAGCGTCCTCGCGCTAGCGCCCGACAGCAGTTCCATCAAAGCTGCTAAAAAGCTCCTAAATATGAGCAAGTGGTCGAACATAGGTGCATCAGAACGCGCCATTTGGGGTGAGTGCCAGGGCAGTGGCAAAAAACCTTATCTCACAAGAATTGACTTGGAGGATGGACCTGCTTTTAAGTGCTCTTGCCCAAGCCGCAAATTCCCTTGTAAACATGGGCTGGCGTTATTTTTACTACGGCTCGAGCACCCCTCATCTTTCAATAACAGTGATGCCCCTGATTGGGTCAGCGAATGGCTTGAAGACCGCACGAAACGTGCCCAGACTCAAACCAAAAAAGCCGAGACCAAAGCTAAGCAAGAAGCTGATCCTGCCGCTGCTGCTAAACGCGCTGAACAACGTGCAGCAAAGGTTCAAGCGGGCTTACAAGAGTTGGAACTGTGGCTCCACGACTTGCTGCGGCAAGGGCTGGCAAACATTCAAGGTAGGCCCTATAGCTTTTGGGATGAGATAGCTAGCAGATTAGTAGACGCACAAGCATCAGGTTTAGCAAACCGCTTGCGAGCACTAGGTAGTTTAGCTGCGTACGGGGATCGTTCTCTTGCTTACAACAATACAGACGCGTTGCTCGAGCGGCTTGGGCAACTTCATCTTTTACTCGAGGGCTACAAACGCCTGGATACCCTCAACCCTGACTTACAAGCTGATGTTAAATCACTTATTGGCTGGACGCAAGATCAAAAAGAGGTACTTAAGCAAGACGGTGTCACAGACCGCTGGCAGGTGTTGGGGCAAATGACCAGTTATGAAAGTAATTTGCGGACGCAGCGTTCGTGGTTGCGTGGCGAGCAATCTGGAGAGTGGGGTTTGGTGCTCGAGTTTTCGTTTGGGGGTAAACCTTTTGAGTACAACCTTGTACCCAACACAGTTTTTGAGGGAGAGCTTGTGTTCTTTGCTGGCAATGCACCTAAGCGTGCGTTGATCAAAGAACGACAGGCGGTAGTCGCGTTAAGTGAATTGAATGCCCAAGACGATATTTTGAGCGCAACAGAAGGTTACGCGAATGCACTGGCCTGCCAGCCTTGGCTCGAGCGCTACCCCATGTTGCTTGCTAGGGTGCAACCTGTTCCCGATCCTGAAAGGTGGTATGTAACCGATAGTACACATCGTCTGCCGCTTGTGTCACGCTCAAAGCGGATTTGGTCATTACTTGCTCTAAGTGGTGGGCATGCCATTGATTTATTTGGCGAATGGAGCGGACGTAGCCTCGTGCCACTTGCTGCTAGTGTCAACGGCGAAACGTTGAGGTTGGACGTATGAGCGATGCGTGGGACAAGCTTAGTGTTGCAGCATTACTTGGAACAGAGCGGCAGCCTTACACGAGTCAACTTTTACTATCTGGCATAGGCGGCGAGGCAAGCAGCGAAGCCCAACTGCTGGCAGATGCTGCCACGTTAAGTTTGCAGCGTAACGCAGGGCGTTTACCTGAGGCTGCTGAGGGTTCATTGCAAACAATTATCCTTTGTCCTGAAGATAGCTTGCCAATGGCAACCGACAGTTTGCATTTACGTCAGTTGGTACAAGGTCAACCTGGTGATGGCCCGCTTAAAGAATGGCTCGAGCTGTGCCAGCAAGCCAGCAAACGTGTGCACATCACTTGTTTGCCTGACACACTCAACTATGGACGTAACAACGTTGACGCGCGGCCTTACATCAGCGCAGTGTTGGGTGAGCGAGGGCACTGGCTAGCAAGTTTTAACCAAGACTGGTACTGGGTGAGAGACACAGTACTTGCTGATGCCCTGCGTGACGCGCTCGATACATCTTCATGGGATGAAAGTATAAAAGAACAGTTACGCAATCTTGTGACCACTCGAGCCTCTGCACCAGAGCGGGCCCTCTCATTCATTGAAACGATCTGGTCAGATGCCAAAGCAGACGCACGTCTTGCGCTCATGAACGTACTGGAAGACAACCTCAGCCAAATAGATGAGCCTTTTTTGGAAGCTGCCCTAGACGACTCGAGCAAACGGGTTCGCGCGCGTGCAGCGGAATTACTGATGCGTTTGTCGCAATCAAGACTAAATAAACGCATGACGGCCCGACTTCCAGACATCCTGAGCCTTGAGCAACGGCGCGGTAACTGGGTTATGCAGCTTACGCCCATTCCTGAGCTTACGAATGACCTCAAACGTGACGGTCTCAATGATGAGACGCGGTCACAAGGGGGCAAAAAAGCCAGCTACACACAACAGGTTTTAGAGCGAGTGCCGCTCGAGCACATCACTGCTCACTTTGAGCAAGACCCCAACACGCTTATTGATGCTGCTGTAAGAAATAAAGATTGGACGGCACTCATGTTGACGGCTTGGTTCAAACGCGCTGTTCTAGAAGACAATAAAGCTTGGGCGCAGATTTTCATGGCGAACTGGGACAAGCTTGGCAAGTTCTTGCCTAATTACGCACTGGCATCACTTTTTGGCATGGTTGTACCTCCAGATGAACAGGATGCGGTACTGCTCAAACGGGTCAATAAGGCATCATCACCGCTCTACAAGCAGACCGAACTTGTCACGCTATTGGGTGTGCACAAGGGCAGTTGGTCACCTGAACTGACCCGTAAGGTACTAGAGCATTTTAATGACGACCTCGCTTCTATCAAAAAGCACAGCCCCTATTTTCAGCAACTTTATGGTGAATACGCGCAACACATGCGTCCCCAGACGCTACAAAAATATCTTCAAACAGTCACCCTCCCGCTCGACGCTGCCAACTGGCTAGATAATCTGCTTGCCACCATGCGTGATGTTGCCGACATTCGGTACGCCATTCATGAGGAATTTGGGCTGCTATGAGTCAGCTTGATTTAGACGCACTGAAAAAAGAAGCGAGACGCAAAAATACTAGCTATGAGCGCTTGCGTGAGCTTGCCGGTATGGATGAAGCCCTGTCACGGATGATTGCCAAAAGCAAAAAAACCCCGCCAAAACTACTTGAAGAACTTGCGCGCAGTGGTGATATGCCGACACGCCGGGCGGTAGCTGCCAATGAAAATACAGATGT
Organism: Deinococcota bacterium; assembly: GCA_039034155.1. Taxonomy (GTDB): domain Bacteria; phylum Deinococcota; class Deinococci; order Deinococcales; family Trueperaceae; genus JBCCBI01. The sequence continues at coordinate 3,259 of JBCCBI010000475.1, forward strand.
GGCAGTGCTCGAGCAGCTTGCAGGGGATCAGCAGTGGACAGTACTAAAGTCACTAGCTAGAAATCCAAACACACCCGACAAGGTGTTACTGCAACTGGCAAAACACAAACAATATACAGTTCGTGAAGCCTTAGTAATGCGTGGCGTGGACGGCCTTAACATGCCTCGAAACCTAGTTGACACTCTAGTTCAAGATGACCATGAAAAGGTGAGATTTAGCCTTATATGGTACGCACAATATCTACCTTTACAGCATAAAGACTATGAAGTGCTCGCAACCCAGTCATCGGTTGAGAACCGTCGCTATCTCATGGTGAATGCCAGTCCTTACTGTGTTACCTGGCCAACGAGCTTATGGGAACAGGTCATGAAAGACGAAGACGATGTTGTTAGAGAGCACGTTGTGCGCAGAGGTGGTGGGGACGCGGGACTTTTCAAAGATGATGATTACCTAGACCACTTTGCTAATGATGATGCTCAAAGTGTTCGTGCGGCAGTTGGATACTATCTCAAAGACCGCCCAGACCTAACCCAAAAGTTCTTGAATGATCCCTGTGCGGACGTCAAACTTTCTATTTGCCGTCATGCAGATGTTGAAATGTGGCAACAACTAGCCAATGATCCTGATCCTGCTGTTCGTGCAGGATTAGCACAGTATCATGCTGCCCAGAACGTACACAAACTGACCTTAGATGATTGGCTTAAGCTAGCTCGAGACGAAGACGTGTCCGTCCGACTTGGGTTTACAGATGCCTACGAAATTCTACCTGAAATTGCATCTGTGCTGGTTAGCGATGAAAGCGAAGAAGTGAGATTAGCATTGGCTAAGTCAAACAATTCTTCACTGCCAAAAGATGTTGTTATTCAGCTTGCACGCGAGGGTAACGTCGATATTCGTCATGCAGTTTTGCAGCATCAAA